>JAGAAE010000028.1 GCA_017615405.1 Clostridia bacterium
CTTCGTGTTTACAAGACTGCCGGTGGTGGCGTTGGTATATTCGTTTGCAATAATGCCCGTAAGTCTATAAGACAAATAGTCGGGTATCATCATAAAGTGCTTGGCATTTTTAAGCCGACCCGAAAGTTTATCCGCATATAATTGGTAAATCGTATTGAAATTTATGGACTGAATACCCGTACGGGCAAACAAATCCTTTCGGGATATAATTTCATCGATCTTTTCGGGAATGCCGTCGGTCCTTGAATCACGGTAGGCGAAAACAGGCTTTATCTCCTTTTTGTCGCCGTCGAGAAGAACGTAGTCAACGCCCCAGGTATCTATCGCAACGGTGTCGGGAGTCTTTCCTGTATCGCCGCATTTCTTTATGCCTGCGATAACGTTTTCGGTAAGCGCTTCAATATCCCAAGTAAGATTGCCGTCAACCTCTTTAAGTCCGTTTTCAAAACGGTAGATCTCTTCAAGTTTGAGTTTTCCGTTCTCATTGCTGCCTAAAATGTGTCGTCCGCTTGAAGCACCTATGTCTATTGCTAAGTAATACAAAACTTCACCTTCCGTTATTAAAATTCTGAAAGAATAATTTTCGCCGTTCCGGAAACCGTCACCTTTAAACCCTTTGGAATAAAAAGGCTGTCGCCTTTACCGGCAGAAACAGTTCCGTTATTATATTCAATATCGATTTTGCCTTCAATGACAAGCAAGGACGAAAAGCAGTCATTTGAAGTTAAGTCGACCTTTCCGGACAAATCATAATAGGTCACGTCAAAATATTCGCATTTTGCGAGGTGCCGTTTTATACCGAAAGAGTGCTTTTCGATTTCTCCGATATTACCATAAGGAATGGTTGAAGGTCTCGTTTCGGTAACGTCAAGCGCCTTTTTTACGTGCAATTCCCTCGGCTTTCCGTCGGCTCCGAGTCTGCCGTAGTCCGAAACGCGGTAGGTCGTGTTTGAATTTTGCTGGATCTCGGCGATCAGTATCCCCTTGCCTATCGCGTGAAGCGTTCCCGATTTAATAAAGAAAACGTCGCCTTTCTTTACCGGAACGTAATTCATAACCGCGTCAAGAGTATTCTTGTTTATCCTTTCGGCAAACTCATCCTTGCTGACTTCCTTCGTAAATCCGTAAATAAGCTCCGCGCCGGGCTCGCAATCAACGATATACCACATCTCGGTCTTGCCCGGCTCACCCTCGTTTTTGAGCGCATATTCGTTATCGGGATGAACCTGAACCGACAAACGGTCCTTTGCGTCGATAAGTTTTATCAATATCGGCAAGCTGTAATCGCCGTACCAATTTTTTAAAACCTCATCAAGGCTTTTTCCCTTATATTCGCCGTTGACGACAATATTTGTTCCGTCCTTGTGACAGGAAAGCATCCAGCCCTCGGCAGCGGGGTTTTTATCGGTTTCAAAGCCGTATTCGTCTATAAGCCGTGTGCCGCCCCATAAATAATCCTTGATCACAGGTTTAAGAAGCAGCGGATAAATTTTTTCATCCGTAGTCACTTTATAATCACACCAATTTCCCATACTAAATATATATTAACACTTCTATGATACTGTTTTATCGGCAAAAAATCAACTGTTTTTTGATTTTTTCGGCAAATATACCAATAGACAAAATGACCAAACGTAACGACGGTCAGACGCGCCCGCTTAGAGGTAATCATCAAAGGCGATGATCCCTAAGTGAGCGCGCATTTTGACTTAATAATTGTTTTGTCGACGCTCCGTTAGTATGGTGTTTGCAAGCGTCAGATAAGCGACGAAACGTCGACGTATTCGTGATCGACCGATGAAACTCCGTATTCATTTACGCAAATCATGGTGCCGCCGTTTATCTCGGGCTCCCAATAACTGCCGTTGCCCGTTTTGGTAGCAAAGACAAAACGGATGCCGTTATACTTTACGACCCAGTTATTGACGTGATTATGACCGCAAAGTATCGTTTTTGTCGATCCGAGTTTTGATATTAAAGCGAAGGCTCCCTCGTCCTCCGGGTATGCGCTTATCGGCTCATGCCAGATGCCGAAAGACTCCTCAAAGCCCGGGTTCCATATTCCGGCGCCGTAGCTATCGGCAAGGCTCACGGATTTATCGTGACGGGGATCCTTAAAAGCGGCTTTTGCAACGTCAAGATAGGCGTTGATCGGGATATGGGTGATAAGGGTCGTGTCGCGGCATCCGAGGTCGTCGAATTCTTTTATGCGCTCGGCATACCATTCGAGCTGTTCAGGAGTCAATCCCGCCCAGGCGAGATTCTTACCGCATTCGTCCGATTTGTAGGGCACTCTGTCGTGTGTGTCCATAAGAATAACGCCCTCTGCGTTTTTACCGTTAACCTCGATAAGAACGGCAACGTTGGTGTTGCCGAGTGACGGGTCGCATTTTTCGAAAGCGAAATATTCGTGCCTTAAATACTCATCCAAAACCTTCTGCACCGGCTCGTCACCGTCCTGATTGTCGTGGTTCCCGAAACAGCAGGTCCACGGGATCTTAAAGGAATCAAAATAATCGGCAAATTTCTTATAAGACTCATAATCACCCGCGTAGGATATATCGCCGCTTAGCGTTATAAAGTCGGGCTTTACCCTTTCTGTTAGGGTTTCAACGGTCTTCTTAAAAACCTTCCCGGTGGGATTTTCCCATTCCTCGTATTTTAATTGCGGGTCGGTAATATTCAAAATGCGAAAATCACCGTTTGTTTTTGATAATTTTATCATAACAA
>JAGAAE010000029.1 GCA_017615405.1 Clostridia bacterium
CCTTCGGCGGTCATAGGTATGGTAATAAGTTCAAAGCCGAAGTATTGGGTTATACCGAAATGGCGGTCGTATCCGGGTGCCGGGCATAAAAACTTGCGGTTTTTACAGAATATCCACGGGTCGCCGCCGAGACCGTGGGTCATTCCCTGCGAAACGGTATCAAACATCATTGTAAGCGATGAATTTCCGCCGACTATAATACAATCTTCCGGCATTTCGAGGATCTCTGAAAAGAGTTTTTTTGCCGCATCTATACCGTCTAAACCGCCGTAATTACGGGCGTCGGCGCCGGTTTCAAGGGTGAAATCGGTCTTTGAGGAAACGGTTTCCAGCATGGCGTTGCTGAGATCAAGATTATCGCTTCCCGGTTTTCCTCTTGACATATCAAGGCTTAAACCGAGCCCCTTAAGTTTGCTGAATTCTTCCTTGACCGATGAAAATTCCGCGATTTGCACATCCTTTGACATTTCAGAATACTTTTTCATAAGCTCAACTCCTATCAAGACAACTTATTATATTACTTTTCGGGCGATTTTGCAATAAAAAACATTTTAAATGCGAGTAATACGGCTTTTCGGGGACAAGTTTTGTCATTTTGCGTTTTGTTTCATAATATGATATTGGGCAGTGTAAAAACGGAGTTGATTTTTTTGGAAAACAAGATCTCTGTCGGAAGTGTGACCTATGCCATAAAAGGCAGGGACGTTTTAAGAAATAACGGCTTTAAGGTAAATATCGAACGAAAGCCCTCGAAAAGCTTAAGCGGTTGCGGATACGCCCTTAAATTCGTCGGCGACCCCGACAAGGCAAAGGCGATACTTCAAAGCCACGGGATAAAAATCAAAGATATCTGAAAATTAAGGGTGTTGACGGTCGCCCGACACCCTGTTACATAAATATTTGAAAGAACGGTGGAAAAATGATCTATCTTGACAATGCGGCGACGAGCGGAGTAAAACCGAAAGAGGTCAAAAACAGGGTCATATATTCCCTTGATAATCTATGCGCTAATCCCGGCAGAGGCGGTCACAAGGCATCGTTGGCGGCGGCAGAGGCGGTCTATGAGGTAAGAGACAAGCTGTCCTCCTTTTTCGGCGCGGGCGGAGCCGAAAAGGTCGCGTTTACGGCGAATTGTACCCACGCGCTTAATTTTGTCATCAAAGGGGTGCTTAAAGCGGGGGATCACGCCGTCGTCTCGGATCTTGAACATAACGCCGTTATGCGACCGCTGAAAGCGGTTACCGATAACGTATCGGTGGCGGAGGTTTCTTTTTTTGACGACGATAAAACGGCGGAAAGCTTCAAAAGCCTCATAAAAGACGATACCGGACTTGTCATCTGTACCGCCGCGTCGAACGTCACGGGGAAAATACTTCCGCTTAAAAAAATAGGGCGCATCTGCAAGGAAAAGGGCGTTCCCTTTTTGGTGGATGCGGCGCAGGGCGGCGGCGTTATCCCCATTGATATGAAGGAAATGAATATAGATTATCTGTGCCTTGCTCCCCACAAAGGATTTTATGCGCCGATGAGCACCGGGGTTCTGATCGCCGAAAAGAGTATCGGCAAAACCCTGATTGAGGGCGGGAACGGAACGGACTCTCTCTCACTTATTCAAAGCGCCGTTATGCCCGGCGGATTTGAGAGCGGGACGGTCGGTCTGCCGACCATCTGCGGAATAGGAGGAGGGGTCGATTTTGTAAACCGCCGGGGGCGAAAAAACATATACGATCACGAAACGTCACTTATATCCCGCCTTTATGACAGACTTTCCTCGCTTGAAAAGGTGATATTTTATACGCCGCGACCCGAAAACGGCTCCTTTGCTCCCGTTTTATCCTTTAACGTTTCGGGCAAAAACTCCGAGGAGGTCGCCGCCACGCTTGACAGGCGAAATATTGCCGTCCGAGCGGGTTTTCACTGTGCAAAATCCGCCCACGAAAAGCTGAAAACGACCGACGTCGGCGCCGTCAGAGTTTCGCCCTCGATCTTTAACGGTATAAACGAGATCGACTATTTATACGAAATAATCAAAAAAATTTAAAAAACCATTGCCCGAATCCGACATTTATGTTATTATATATATGTAATTGCTATTTTTAATCAGTAAAAGAAAAGGAAGATGAAAAGTGACGGCATTTTTCAACAGAATATACAGCGCTATATATGCTCTGTTTGACCAGATAGTGTATGCCATAAAAGAAATACGCTTCTTCGACGTTATCGATATTATCGTCGTTGCATACCTGCTTTATAAGGCTCTTGTTTTTTTAAGAGAAACAAGGGCAGGTCAGCTCGTCAAGGGCATTGTCGTCATGCTCATATTATATGCGCTTGCCAATTGGTGGAAACTGTCGGTCCTGCAATGGATCCTCTCGGTCATCTTCAATTCCGCAATCGTAGTGTTCGTTATCATCTTCCAGCCCGAACTCCGGCGTATCCTTGAGCGCGTCGGGCAGACCAACTGGGGCGGTGGAAAAACCGGGACCGAAAGCGAAAGGCACGTCATTGAATGCATCGAAAACGTCGGTAAAGCCGCAAGGCAGATGCAGGAAACAAAAACAGGCGCTTTGATAGTCTTTGAAAGAAAGACCCAACTCGGTGAAATAATAAATACGGGGACCATCCTTAACGCCGAATCTTCCGTTTCCATGATAACGAATATTTTCTATCCGAAGGCACCGCTTCACGACGGAGCGGTAATCATAAGAGACGGAAGAATTTATGCCGCCGGGTGCATCCTTCCCCTTACCCAAAACCACAATCTTTCACAAAGTCTCGGAACGAGGCACCGTGCCGCTATCGGTATGACCGAAAATTCGGACGCGGTCGTTCTGGTCGTCAGCGAAGAGACGGGCAATATCTCGATCGTCAGAAACGGCGAGATAAAGCGTAATTACAACGGCGTTTCGGCGACAGAAGCCTTGTTGGAACTTTTGATCGAACACGACGGCGCCGGCGATAACAAAATCACGAAGAAAATAATGGCGATAAACCCATTCGGCAAAACGAAGGAAAGCGAGGAAGAAAAAAATGATAAAACTTCTGAGTAATTTAACCTTCAAAAAACTCATCTATAATAAAAAATTCCTGATAGCCGTTTCGGTCATTATTTCGATCGTTATATGGTTTGTCGCCGCGATCGTCCGAAACCCCATCCGTGAAAAAACCTTTTCCGACGTCGTTGCAAGCATAACCCTTGACGGGACCGCCGCCTCCGAAAAAAATCTTAAAATCATAAGTGACGTTTCCGAATACAGATTCAAGGTAACGGTCAAGGGTGCGACCCACGTCGTAAGCGGTATGAGCAAGGATGCGTTTACGTTAAAAGCCGACGTTTCCGACATTACCGAGCCTAACGATCACTGCGTTTTGAAAATCGTCCCCGAAAAGCTCGACAGCCGCGAATATGAATTTGTTTCGATCGAGCCGTCTACGGTAACGGTGAAGATCGTCCGTTTCGCGGTCGACGAGTATGATCTGACCGCCGGAACGTCAAAGGCAATAGCAACCAACGTCGAAAACGGATTGATCGCCGAGTTACCGGTGCTGACCGATACAACGACCAACAAAATCAAGGTCACAGGTTCGACAACGGCGCTCGCAAAGATAAAATCGGTCGTCGCCGAGCCCGATTACGACGGTTCTGTCCTGACAGAGTCGAAAACCTTTGACGCTTACATAGTCATTTATACAAGCAGCGGTGACAATTCCGACGCAAGCGAAATACTTTATAAATACAATCTTGACGGAACGGTTGTGGATTCGACCGGAAACGTCGTCAAAAATCCCGAACTGACCCCCGAATTTACCAAAACAAAGGTGACGGTCAACATACTGAAAAAGGCCACCCTTCCCGTCACCCCCGTTTACGATAATCTTCCGTCCGACGTAAAAGAGAGCGATATCAACGCTACCGTTTCTCCCGACACCGTAACGGTCGTCGGTCCCCCCGACGTCATCTCAGGTCTTAAACAGATCTTTTTAGAGCCGATCGACTACAAATCCATTTCATCGGACTACACGAACCGTTCTTTCAAAAGAAAGGCAAAACTTGTGAGCGGCGTTATGATCTCTGAGGACGAAGATAACAAAACCACCTTCACCGTCAAGATCAAGAGTATCGCCGGAAACAGATACTATAAGTGATCTCATAACAAAACATAATACCACCTTTCTGCATATAATGTAGCGGGGTGGTATTTATGATTAAAATTATTCTTCTCGTTATTACCATTGCGCTCGCGTCGCTCGGTCTTACGGAGTTTATGTACGGAATGAGGATCTGCGCTTGGGCGCCGAAATGCTCCGACTCGGCTACCGTTTTACTGCTCAGGGAAAACGACGCTTTGAATCAACTCGAATGCGCCATATTCAAGGCGAGATGGTTCGGCAGCCGTTATTCGAGTTGCATTATCGCTCTTACCGACGGCATAAGTGAAGAGACCCTCAAAAAATGCTATGCGCTTACCGAGGACACCGAGGTCGTCCTTGTGCCGATAAAATATTTTGAAAACGTAATAAATGCGGTTTTATAAAACGGAGGACTATGGAAAACACGGAAAAAATCGAAGGTCTTATTGAAAGAATTACATATAAAAACGAATCGAACGGTTACACGGTCTGCCTCGTCAGGGTCGGAAATACCCGCGTGACCGCGGTTGGGATCATGCCCTTTTTATCCGAAGGCGAAACGGCGTCGTTTGAGGGAAAATACGTCGTCCATCCGACCTACGGAGATCAGTTCTCGGTGACCTCCTTTGAGCGGAAAGCACCTAAAACCGTCGGTGCCATTTTGAGGTATCTTTCATCGGGCATCATAAAGGGCGTAGGTCCCGCGACCGCCGAAAGGATAGTTGAAAGATTCAAGGAAAAATCGCTCGATATAATAAGCTCGCATCCCGAACAGATCGCTCTTATCAAGGGAATAAGTACCGAAAAAGCACTGGCGATCTCGGCGGAATATAATAAGCAATACGGCGTCAGGGATATAATGCTGCTCCTTTCCCCCTACGAAGTAACTCCCGAATTTTGCGTAAAGGTCTTCAGAGCACTCGGCGACGACGCGACCGTGATCATAAAGAACGATCCTTACGTTCTTTGCGAAGAGGAAATCGGTCTTTCTTTTGAAAAGGCGGAAAAAATCGCCTTTGATTTCGGGATCGAGGCCGACAGCGAGACCCGTCTTCTGGCAGGCATAGAGCATATATTAAGGAGAAATCTCGGAAACGGTCATACCTGCCTTCCAAAGGAAAAACTTGTCGCTGTCGCCGTAAAACTTCTCGAAAGCGACTATTATCGGATCGAAAACATCCTTGATAAGGCGGTCGCCGGTATGAGGCTTGCGTCAAAGGCGGTCGGCGGCACGACCTTTTTTGCCATACCCGATTATATCTATGCCGAAGAATATATCGCCGCAAAACTGTCTTCGCTTTATTTGTCCGCCGAAAAACTTACCGCCGTCAGCGATCTCGAGATCGACTATTTTGAGAACAGGATACATACAAAATTTGAAGAAATACAACGTGACGCCATAAAGCGCGCGGTCGAAAGCGGCGTCTTTATCCTTACCGGAGGCCCCGGGACCGGGAAAACGACAACGATAAACGCGATCATAGGATTGTTTGAGCAGAGAGGACTTAAAATATCCCTCGCCGCCCCGACCGGGAGAGCCGCGAAACGTATGAGCGAACTTACTTCAAGGGAGGCAAAAACACTCCACCGCCTTTTGCAGGTCGAATGGGACGATTCCGACCGACCGACCTTTGCAAAAAACGAACGGGACCCTCTTAACAGTGACGTCGTCATCGTTGACGAGGCGTCAATGGTGGACGTTCTGCTTTTTGAAAGCCTGTTAAAGGCGCTGCGTCCGGCGTCACGCCTTATCATAGTCGGCGATTCAAGGCAGCTGCCGAGCGTGTCGGCAGGCAACGTTTTAGGAGATATCATCGAAAGCGGCAAATTCCCCTCCGTTACGCTTCAAAAGGTTTTCAGGCAGGCAAAACAAAGCGCCATAATTAACACCGCCCACGCGATAATAAACGAACGCCCGATAGATTTTTCAAACAAGAACAACGATTTCTTCTTTATTCCGAAACCTTCGGCGTTTGACGTCGTCGAAACGGTCAGGGATCTTTGTTTCAAACGTCTTCCCGATACGTATTCATTTGATCCTGTCAGAGATATTCAGGTGATATGCGCCTCAAAGATGTATGAAACAGGGATAACCAACCTCAATAACGTTCTTCAACAGGCGCTCAACCCGAAAACGGTCGATCAGCCCGAGATATTCAACAGGGGCGTCGCCTTCCGCGTAAAAGACAAGGTCATGCAGATAAAGAACAACTACGATATCCCTCTTGAAAGCGACAGCGGCGAGTCCTCGACCGGAGTTTTCAACGGTGACGTCGGTTTTATAACCGAGATCGATATAAAAGGCGGCATCGTCAAGGTTAGATTTGATGATAAAACAGCGACCTATAACGTCGGCAATATGAACGAGCTTGAACTCGCTTATGCAATAACCGTTCACAAGAGTCAGGGCAGCGAGTTTCCCTGCGTTATCATCCCGACCGCCAATATCCCGGAAAAACTTATGTATCGAAACCTTATCTACACCGGCGTTACGAGGGCAAAAAGGATGCTTGTGGTCGTCGGCAGTAAAGAGGTCTTCTTAAAAATGGCGGCAAACGACAAAAAGACGCTGAGATATACGTTATTGAAAGAGTTTTTATATGAACGTTAAAATGTTTTTCAGAAGGGTCTTCGGGTTTTTCTTTCCAAACGTTTGTATGTCCTGCGGGAAGATAATAGACGAGGGCGAACACCTGTGTGAAGACTGCAAAATTAATCTTTTGGATATTTCCGCCGACGCGGCGTGCCCGTTTTGCGGGATTGAAAAACCGGACTGCGACTGTGCCTACTCGGTCTACTACTTCAATGGGGCGGCAGCCTGTTTTTATAACGAAGGCACGGCAAAGAGCATAGTATATAAGTATAAACTC
>JAGAAE010000030.1 GCA_017615405.1 Clostridia bacterium
GGCAAAGGTCGATCCCTATCTGAGACCGCTTTACGACGCGCTTTTCGATATGATGGGCGCCGAAAATTTCAACCGTTGTCACGAGCGCGGGGACATCGAGGTCGCACCGCTGGCGTATATGAGAGGACGCACCCTTGACGACAGTTTTATAATTCTTGACGAGGCGCAGAATACGACGCGGGAACAGATGAAAATGTTCCTTACAAGGCTCGGCTTTAACTCAAAGATCGTCGTTACGGGAGATATAACCCAGATCGACCTGCCCGACGGCAAAAAATCCGGGCTTAAACAGGCAGTCTCGATATTAAAGAACATCGATGGCATAGAAACGGTCAAGCTTACGGCAAAGGACGTTGTAAGGCACCGCCTTGTCAGCGATATTATTAAAGCCTATGAGAAGGACGGGCAAAGGAATGACCGTTAAGATAAACATAACCGACAACCATAAAAAAGGTTTTGTCGATGCGGATACAAGAAAACTCGTCCGAAAAGCCTGCAAAGCGGTCTTAAAGGAAGAAAATTTTTCGGATCCCGCGCAGGTCGACGTCACCTTCGTTTCGGACGACGAGATAAGGGCGCTTAACCGGGAGTTCAGGGATATAGACAGCTCCACCGACGTTTTATCCTTCCCTCTCGGTGAAAACGGGATCTATGATATAAACCCCGAAAACGGCGCGTTTATGCTCGGGGACGTTGTTATCTCGGTCGATCACGCGCTGGCGCAGGCGGATCTTTACGGTCACGGCATTTCAAGGGAGATCGCTTTTTTGACGGTGCATTCGATGCTTCACCTTTTGGGATATGATCACGTAAACGGCGAAGAAGAGCGCCGCGTTATGCGAAAAAAAGAGGAAGAAATACTGTCGGGTATTGGACTTTCGGTTTAAAAACGGGGTGAATCAAATGGCACAAAAAGCGGTTTTTGCGGCGATCGTCGGAAGGTCGAACGTCGGAAAATCATCATTGCTCAACAAGATATTAAAGCAAAAGGTCGCCATCGTATCGAGCAAACCGCAGACGACGAGGACCCGTATAATGGGTATCCTTACGAGGGGCGAGACCCAATTCGTTTTCATCGACACCCCCGGTCTTCACAAGCCGAAAAACGCATTGGGCGAGAGTATGATGAAGGCGGTCAAGGAAGGTATGACCGATATTGACGTCGCCGTGCTTGTGATAGACGCGGCGCCGCATTTTACGGTCGATGAAAACAATATCCCGTCGGCTGAGACCGAGCTTATCGAAAGGTTTAAAACCGCCGGCATTCCCGCCATCCTCGTCATTAACAAGATCGACCTTTTAAAGGATAAAGAAGAGATCCTTAAAATTATCAACATTTACTCGAAAATGTATGATTTTGACGCCGTCGTTCCCCTTTCGGCAAAAAACGGCAGCGGAGTGGATATCCTCGTCGCCGAAATAGAAAAGCACGAAAAGGAGTCGCCCCACTTTTTCCCCGACGATGAGACGACCGATCAATCCGAAAAGGTGATGGTAGCCGAGATAATACGCGAGAAACTTCTCCGTTGCCTTTCAAAAGAGATCCCCCACGGCATTGCCGTCGATATCGAAAAATTCTATGAGCGCGACACGGGAAAAGGCGAGCCGATATTGGAGGTCGAAGCGGTTATCTATTGCGAAAAAAGCTCCCATAAGGGGATAATAATCGGCAAGGGCGGAGCGACCCTTAAAAAGATCGGCTCACACGCCCGGGAGGATATCGAAAAGTTCTTCGGGATCCGGGCGGACCTTAAACTATGGATAAAGGTAAAAGAGGGCTGGCGGAACAACCGCGGAATGATACATACCTTCGGGCTTGACGTAAAAGAAGGATAAAATACAAATTTTTCCGTAATAAATGAAACGTCTTTACAAAAGATAGTTTTGTAAGGATGTGTTATTGTGGATAAAAATGAATTGTGGCTTAAATTTATCATAAGCGGAGATCCGAAGGATTATATTCGCTACCAAAACAGCAAAAAGGAGGCTTTCTCCGATGAAGACGGTTACCGACGGACTAGTAATAAAAGAGATGAGCATAGGGGAAGCCGACAAACTCATAACGATCCTTACAAAGGATGACGGAATAGTCAAGGCCTATGCCTCGGGAGTAAAGAGCATAAAATCAAAAAGAAGCGTCGGAACGACGCTCCTTTCCTATTCTAATTTTTCTTTTTCAAAAAGCGGGAAAAACCTGAGGGTCAGCGAGGCTACGCCGATAAAGAACTTCTTTTCGACCGATAATGATATCGAGACCTTTGCGATCTCGCAGTATTTTTGCGAGCTTTGTGCGGTCTTTGAGCCTCACGAAGAGACGGCGCCCGAGTTTTTAAGGCTGATACTCAATTCCCTTTATTTTCTGAAAGAAAAGAAAAAATCGCCCCTGATGATCAAGGCGATAACCGAACTTCGCATCGCCGCAAAGTCGGGGTATTGTCCAAACCTTGTCGCCTGCGAAGAATGCGGCGCCTTTGAAGACGAAATTATGTTTTTTAACTGTGAAAACGGTGCCATTCAATGTAAAAACTGCAACAAAAGCGAGAAAAACGTCCCGCTTAACAAGACCCTTTTAAAGGCGATGAGGCATATCGTCTATTCGCCGTTTGAAAGGCTTTATTCGTTTTCGGTACCCGACGAAGCGGCGAAAGAACTATCAAAAATAACCGAGCGATATATAACCTATCAGACCGACCGAAGCTTTAAAACCCTTGATTTTTTACACACGGTTTATTTGGAGTCCGAAACATGAAATACAGCTTTGAAAAACATTCAAAAGTACTTGAACTCGATATTGTTTTAAACAGGCTTTCCGAAGAGGCGGTCTCGCCAATCACAAAGGACGGTCTGAGATCGCTTACGCCCTCAAACGACCTTGATACCGTCGAGGCGCTCCTTAAAGAGACCGAAGAGGCATACATACTCTTGTCAAGATTTTCCGCACCCTCGTTTTACGTCGGCGAGAACGTTCCCTCGATAATTGCACGGTCAAAACTTAAATCGACCCTTTCGATAAAGGAACTTTTAGAGGTCGCCGAAATGCTGAGGACGGTAAGAAACGCGAAAAACTGGCGCAGTGACTGTCAGGGCGTTTCGCAGATGAGCCTTGATAAATATTTTGAAGAGATATTTCCGAACAAGCATATAGAGGATCGCATAGGCTCGGTCATAAAATCCGAGGACGAGATCTATGACAGGGCGTCGACCGCGCTTTACGACATAAGGCGAAAAAAAGCCGCCTGCTCGAGCAGGGTCAAGGACGTTCTTGATAAAATAATCAGAGGTCCGATGTCGAAATATCTTCAGGAGGCGATCGTCACCCAGCGTGACGGAAGATACGTCGTTCCCCTTAAAATCGAGCATAAATCGGAGATAGGCGGCATCGTTCACGATACCTCGTCAAGCGGAAACACCGTTTTTGTCGAGCCGATGAGCGTCGTTGAAGCAAACAACGAAATGCGGGTATTAGAGGCAAAGGAAAGAGAAGAGATCGACAGGATACTTACCGAACTTTCGCTCGAAGTCGCCGATTTTGCCGACACCTTTGCAAGGTCGTTCAAGGGGCTTGTCAGCCTTGATACGGTCTTTGCAAAGGCGCGATATGCCTTTAAGATCGGGGCAAGCGTCCCCGCGCTTAACAAGGAAGGAAAAATATTCCTTAAAAGGGCGCGGCATCCGCTTTTGCCGCAAAAGAAGGCGGTGCCGGTGACGGTAGGCGTCGGCGAAGAATATGACACTCTTGTTATAACCGGACCGAACACGGGCGGAAAGACGGTCACCCTTAAAACGATCGGACTTCTGACCCTTATGACCATGTGCGGACTGATGATACCGGTAGACGACGGAAGCAAAATAGCCGTTTTTGACAGGGTCTTTGCCGATATAGGTGACGAGCAGTCGATAGAGCAGTCCCTTTCGACCTTTTCTTCACATATGGTGAATATCGTCAGCACGCTTGAAAACTGCGGCGATAATTCGCTCGTTTTGCTCGACGAACTCTGCGCGGGAACCGATCCCGTCGAGGGCGCCGCAATAGCAAAGGCGATTTTGATGCGTCTTATGGAAAGGGGCGCAAAGACGGTCGCGACGACCCATTACCCTGAGCTTAAAGCTTATGCTCTCGACAGTTACAGGGTCGAAAACGCCGCCTGCGAGTTTGACGTCGAGACGTTAAGACCCACATATCGCCTGACAATAGGCATCCCCGGAGCTTCAAACGCATTCGCGATATCCGAAAGGTTAGGTCTCGGCGAGGATATCATAAAGGTCGCGAAGGATCAGCTTTCAAGCGAGGACGTCCATTTTGAGCGGCTTGCAAAGGAACTCGAAGCCCAAAGAAAAAAGGCGGAGGACGAGCGTAATGAGGCGGCAAGGCTCAAAAGCGAGATAGAGCAGACAAAAAAACGCTATGATAATATGGAAAACGAGCTGCGAA
>JAGAAE010000031.1 GCA_017615405.1 Clostridia bacterium
GACATATTCGTCGGCGGGAAACTCGACCCTTTCGCCCGAAATGATAAGGGTGTAATCCTTAGTGACCGAGCCGAGCATATTTCCGTTGGTATCAAATACCGCCGCTTTAAGCGAGGTCGTTCCGATATCGGCTCCTAAAATATACCTTTTATCTGTTTCTTTCATCATACGCCTTTCTTACCGCCGCCATCATCTCTTCCGCCATTGCGGAAGGGTCGGCGGCTTTGCATATACCGCTTGAGGAACCGGAGCCGTCGGCGCCGGCTTTAATTATGTTGTAGCAGTCCTGCCCGCAACTGATACCGGCACTCGGCAAGACCATTATCCCGGGATTGACAGATTTTACAAGGGATATGCAGGCGTCGACGTATTCCCTGCCTACCGCGATCCCCGTTCCGATAAGTTCGCTCGGCTCAGCGACCACAATATTCGGATTCATTTCGGCAACCGCCTTTATTTCCTCCTCGGTGTCGGCGCAAACGATGGTGGCAAGCCCCACCTCGTCGGCGCGTTCGATTGCCTTTTTAAGTTCATCAAGTGTCAGTTTGCACTCGGCGTGGTTAAGCATAACGCCTACGGCACCCGTCGCCTTGACAGCCTCTGGAAGTATCGTTCCCATGCCTCTGCCGACCGGGATACTGTCCATATGCTGGGCGTAAACGTGGATGCACTCGGACGTATTCTCGGCGATAAGCCTAAGATCGGTCGTCTGCACGTCGGCTATAACGTCCATATCGTATTTTTGGGCGAAGCCGTCGATCTTTTTCATAAGATCGAGCAACTCTTCACCGTAAAGATACGCTTTGGGTCCGAACTCAAAGAACGGGGTTGAAATTTTGTAGTCTTTTACCATTTCTGTTATCTTTTCTGCTGTAAGGTATAGTGAATATCGTCAGCTTTTTCTTCGTCGGTGAACTTATGAAGCGTGTTTATAACCTCGCCGTTGTTCCACTTTCTGTCGATCTCGGCATCGCCTATTCCCATAACGGTAACGTTTACCTGACGCCTTCTTGCTCTGACGTGATCCCAGTCAACAAAATAAACGTGGGCAAATTCGCCGCCGTCAAGCTCGCCGTCTTTAATGGTCATGGTTTCGCTTCTGCCGAAGAAAACGCTTCTTAAATGCCCGTCGGTATTCATGCTTGTAAAATCGCCCGGCTCACCGACAAATCTGCCGAATTTTGAGTGAAGCGGTCCCGGATGACGGTAATCTCCCTCGTTCGTGTAGTCGGGGATCATCTTGCGCATAATGTCAAGAAGATCGTGCTGTAAATATTCAAGATCAAAACTGTCGATATCGTGGGAGCATTCCTGCACCATAACCGAGCAGGTGGTATGATGCGAAGCGATGGTGACCGTTCCGTTCTTGACACCCGAAGCCCTTACTATTTCGATTATCTCCTTTGAGATATCGTGGAAGGTTGGTATCCAACCGCGGGATTGAAGTTCAAGTTCCTTTTGAAAAAATTTGAATTCCATTTTTGTTACCTCCGAATAATATTATTATTTATTAAGCCGTTCGCCTACCGCACCGCCAGGGTGGATAAGGGCAAACTGCTCGTTTTTATAATCTGTTTCCTCGATCAAAATTGTCTGCAAGACGTGAAAAATCACTGCCAGCGAGGTCGATGAGGTCGTTCCCTGACAGTTATATTTATCGGTTTCGCGGTTAACGAACTGTTTAAGCACCACGTCGGCGCCCTTCGCAAGCGGTGAATCAAGATTTTCGGTTATGGTTATCACCTTAACGCCCTTTGCCTTGCATATATCGAGTATCGGCAAAAGTTCTTTCGTTTTGCCGCCGCGCGAAGCAAAAACGCAAACGTCGCCCTCCTGCAAAAATCCGGTACCGCCATGGACCGCTTCGGCGGGAGATATAAACTTTGCAGGGCGCTCGATACAGCACATAAGATGGGCAAAATGCTGACACATGATCCCGCTGTGACCGCAGCCGGTACAACCTATTCTCGGGGCATTTTTAAGCAGTTCAACAGCCTCTGAAAATGCGTTTTCATCAAAGTGGCTCAGCATTTCTTTAATGCATTCGCTCTCTATTTCGTAGACCGCTTTTGCGCTGATCAAACTATCCTTTTTCATGATCTTTTCACCACCGTTTTGCTATAAGTCTATTCTATATCAATCAAGCAAAAAAATCAACAAAATTTTCGTTTTTCTTTCGATATTTTAAAATCGAAAGTCAATCAAACTTGACAAAAATCTCAATCGTGTTTAAAATATAGTAGGAAACGAGGTGGGTGACATGATTTCCGACGAAAGAAAACAACAAATAATGAGCATCCTCAGAACCGACGGAGTTGTGAAGGTTGCTGATCTCAGCCGCGATTTCGGTGTTTCGGAGGTCACGGTGCGAAGCTATCTTGCCGATATGGAAAGCAAGGGACTTCTTTCCCGCACCCACGGCGGCGCAATTAGTTCTTACAAGCCGTATTGCAGTATGAATTTCAATCAACGGATCGAAACCAACCGATCGGACAAAGAACTTATTGCAAAGCGGATCTCGAAAATGATTGAACCCGAAGATACCGTTATGCTAAATGCCGGTACTACTACACTTCTTATTTTTAAGAATTTACCGGTAGATTATAAATTAAATATCGTAACCAATTCGATCTCAATAGCCCTCGAAGCCGCTTCGAATCCTAATTTCAACGTTCGGCTCGTCGGCGGCACGATAAACGCGAAGTATCAGTTTACATTCGGTGACGATGCGGTCGAGCAGATAAAAAAATACCACGCGGACAAATCGATACTTTCAATCGACGGGATCGACTCAGGTAACGGTTTTTCAACCTATTACAGTGAAGAAACATCGGTCGATAAAGCAATGATAGAACAGTCGGATATTTGTATGATCGCCGCCGACAAAAGCAAACTGAGAAGGAACGCCTTTGCGAAGGTTTGTGACCTTTCGGCAGCCGATTATATCATTACAACGGGAAAACTCGAAAAGGACGAGATTGACAACTTCGCTTTTCACGGAATTACGACCATCGTTGTAAAGTAAACTGCGTTGAGCCTGAAAAAGCAATACCGGGCGTCAGAATTTGTGCCCGGTTATTATTTAATAAAAAAATTTATTGTCTACACGTGCGATATGTAATATAATATAAAAAACGGAACGTGATACACGCACGCTAAGGAGCGGTCAGATGCAGAAATACAAGAATATCAGCGAGAAAATTAAAAAGATTGAATATAAACTTGGTGTAAGTTACGTCAAGACGAGTAATTCGGCATACAAAAGGCTCAGAATATTCAATATGATATGCGTTATCTATCTTTTAGGCATAAATACACTGACCCTTTTAAGCGCATACCTTCACAAAATATGGGCAAACGAGTTTTATTTCACGAGACTTACTTATATTTTACTCATTGTCGGGACCCTTATGGAGGTCGGCGGCGTGGTATTGAACTTTTTTAAGATCCACGTCATCGGAAACCTTCTTAACATAATCCCCCTGCCATATTTCGTCTGCGTTTTCGCTCCGATGCTTAAACATCCGGAAGGACTCTTCGGATATCGCGTTATTTTTTATACAAGGCACCTCATCAGTTACGTTTTTATACTGATATTATCGCTTGTGATGATATTTATCGCTGTTCGCCAGCAGATAAAGGCGCGATTGCTCTATAAAAAGATCCTTGAGAACATTTACGAAGAGTATAAAAAGAAAAAAGGCGAAGAGGATTTCAGCGTTTCCGAAGCGGATTGGGATAAATACGTCAAGAATTTCGACCCGCGAAAGCAGAAATTGAAATAACGTAAACCCCCGAGAAAATCGATCTCGCTTTAAAGAAATATTATACAAGAACACCGAACGGCACGCCATTCGGTGTTCTTGTTTTCATAAATGAAAGATGGCTTATCACTCCGTTTGTCAAGAGCAAGCAACGGCAAAACGGAATTAAAAATCCGCTTACCTATATGAACTCTGCTTCGCGCTTGAAAGGTCGATATCACCCAAATATTTTCTGTTGTCAAGACCTAAATAGTCGCAAAGGTCCTTCATTTCGGCGACGGTATTTATATTGACGTTTATGCCGTTTTTCATCCTGTCTGCGTAGGCAAAAACCTCCTTTTCGCCGTGGGTATAAATGCGTGGTTGTCCCTCGGCTTTCGGCGCGTCACGAAGCTCTTGAAGGAAGGTTGAAAAACGTTTTTTCATTCCTTCCCTATCGCCGAATATATCGGGATTTATCGCCATAAAGCCGTGGCAGGTACCGCCCTTACCGCCGGTATGGGTATGATTAGAGGTAAGCCCCGCCGAGAAGATCGAACAGAATATCTCGCAAAGCATACC
This sequence comes from Clostridia bacterium, assembly GCA_017615405.1. Lineage (GTDB taxonomy): Bacteria > Bacillota > Clostridia > Oscillospirales > Acutalibacteraceae > UBA737. Next base: position 4,326 of record JAGAAE010000031.1, read on the forward strand.
GTAGCCGTAGCCCTTGTGACCGCCCAAAGTTTCGGTGTTGCCTCCGAGCGGCATTATTCCGCCGCCCGCCTTACCGACTATGTTTTTAAGCACCCTTTCGGCATTAGTGCAGGCGTTACCGTTTTCATCGAGCGCCCAGCCCTCCGGAAGCGGCTTTGAAAGTTTATTGTATATTTCGAGTTTTCCTCTTGTTACAACCGTCGTAGACGAATCAAAGAAGAAAGGATACGGCTCGGCGGGCAGGGTTATAGCTATCGGGTTGGAGCCGAGCATTGCAAGGCGCGAATAGGTCGGCACCATTATCGCTTCGCTGTTGGTCATAGCGACCCCCATAAGTCCCTCATCGCAAGCCATTTTCGCATAGTATCCGGCTATTCCGAAATGGTTTGAATTTCTGACCGACACTATGGCGATACCGTTTTTCTTTGCCTTTTCTATGGCGGTATTCATAGCGTAAACAGAGATAAGCTGCCCCATTCCGTCGTGCCCGTCAATGACCGCAGAAACGGGCGTCTCAAAGACCATCTCGGGCTTTGCGTCGACCTTTATAAGCCCGTTTTCGATGCCTTTATGATAGCGAACAAGTCTCTGCATACCGTGGGATTCGATGCCGTAAAGGTCGCTGAGGAGCAGAACGTCGGTAATTTTAAGCGCGTCTTCCTCCAGAAAGCCGAACATCATAAATGCGTCACGGCAAAAGGTTTTTAAGTCTTCATAAGAATAGTTTAAATAGCTCATGATTTCCTCCGTTTTTAATTTGATAATCGTTCAACGCTTACGCAAAGCGTATCTTTTTCCCCTCCGGAAAGTATGCGGCAACCACCCGGAATATTAAGACCGTTAACGGCGCCAACCTGCGGTTCAACGCACAAATATCCGCTCTTTCCGCCCCCGTTATAAAGCACGAAATGGTCAAACCCATCACAGACCGAATACAGATAATCACCTACGACCGCAGCGTTTCCGTTTGCCTTATAATAGCCCGAGATCGGGATCCCGTGAGGCTTAAAGCCCGATACGTATTTTAATTCCTGTTGATCAAGCGGCAGGTAACGACCCGTTGGGATATGTTTTGAATCCTTTTCCTGAGCGAGAAAAATCGGAACGCAAAAATTCTCGGGTTCGCAAAAGGTCGTATGCAGCGCGAAGGTATAGGGCATATCGGTTTCCCCGGTGTTTTTAAGGGTGAATTTCTGTTCTAAGCCGCAATTAAACAGGGTGTACCGGGCGGTTATAATAAAAGGAAACGGATAGATTTCCCCGGTGTTTTCATATTGCAGCGTGATACTTTTGTCTTCATATTTCGAAACGGAAAACTCCCGGCAATACAAAAGCCCGTGCAGATTCAATTTATTCTTTTTATCGGTAATTGTCAAGTGATATTCCCGGTCATTAAAGACAAATCTGCCGCCCGCCGTGCGGTTTGCCGGAAAAAGGAGAGGACTCCCGACGGTAAACGGATTTTCGCATAATTGCGCCTTACTTTTTAGCGGGATGAAAACGTCCTCGCCTTCGTATTGAAGTTTAGTAACGTTTGCACCATAGTCGGCGGAAACTTCGGCATACCATTTTCTGTCGGGACTGTTAAGTTTAAAGATCTTACTTTCCATCGTTTATCCTGTCAAAGGCAAAGATCCTGAAATCATACGGATTCAGTTTTCTTGCCATATCGACCGTTTTTTCCGCCTCTTCTTTTTTGCCGAAACCGAGCAGCGCGAACGCCTTTAAAATGTAACCGTCGGTCAGATTATTCTTCTCGATATCATATTCAAACGGCATGGGTGAAGGCGATCCTACACCGTAATAGGAGCGAAGATCCTTATTCTCGATAAAGTTTTCGGCGACGGCAAGCATTTCGTCAAGCACCTTTTCGGCTTCTTTTTCGTCACCGAGTTTTTTAAGTGCCAGCGCGCGGAAAAGGGATATTTCGGAAACGGCGGCTTTATAGACCGACGCCTGCTTATAGGCGTTTTCCGCCTTCTTTGTTTCTTCCTTTTTCTCGTAAAGCGACCCGAGATAATAGTAGATATGCGCCTCTTGATTAAAGAAGGTTTTTGCCTCGCCGTAGGATTTAGGCATATTAACACCGTCAAAGTATATTTTCTCCGCCTTGGCGTAATCTCCCGAAGCGGCAAGTTCGTTACCGTAAAGAACGTGCATCCAGGCGTGCTGTTTAGTAAGCTTTCCTTCGCCGCCCTCATAGATATGGAACCGCTTCGCCTTTGCCATATCGATAGCCGTTTTGAAATCGCCGGTTTGGGATATAAGGGTAAGTTTATCAAGATAACAATCGTCCCGCTCAGCCAAAAGTTCGGGATATTTATCATATACCGCAAGTCTTTGCTCGGGCGAACAGTTCATATTTTTAAGCAGTTGCTCGTATTCCAGCAAAAGCCGGGGATCGTTTTTATATTTCATCGCCTTTTCGAGACATTCTTTTGCCTTTTGCGGCTCCTTCGCTTTGTCAAAATAATAAAGGGCGAGGTTACGCCAGATTTTACCGTGTTTGTCATTGCGCTTTATACCTTCATTCCAGATATCGGCGGCGTCATCGTAGCGGAAACGGTCATAATAAAGCGAGCCGAGGTAATAACAGGCATTTGCGGCACCTTTTTCGTTTTCTATCGCATATTTTAAAACCGCGATATCATCAAGACGAGACGGGAAGCAGTAGCCCGTGTCTATTCTTTCGGCTTTTTCTATATAAGAAAGATCCTTGAGGCAATAGCCCTTATAGTATTCAATAAGCGGACTGTTGCCCTCGAAAAAGTTAAGAGCATAAACGGCGTCGTCATAAAAGCCCGCCTTCATATAATCGCAGGCAACGTCTATAAGATTTTCCGCCTTCAACGCAAACTGTTTTATGTCAAATCGGTTATCGGCAAAATGCGAATATTCGACCATTGCAAACAGATCGAGCAGATCGTCGTTTTTGCAAATTTCAGCCTGTTGCTTTGCCGCGGCAACGTCCACCTTGCGAAGAATGGCGGTTTTAAGGTTTTGCGCCTTTGTGTGACCCGCGTTCAGTCCTATCGACTCGTCGAGTTTTTGAAGGGCGGAAATATATTCGCCGTTCTTGCAATCAAGGCAGGCGAGTTCAAACAAAGCGGCACTTCTGTGAGGATAATTCCAAGCCGCCTTGTAAAGGATATCGTATGCCTCCTGTCTTTTGCCGAGATATGTAAGGGCAAGACCTTTAAGGTAAAACGCCTCTGTATCGGTCGGATGTTCATTTCGAAGTGTCAGGCGCTTAATGGCGACGTCGCAATAATCTACACATTTGCCGAACTCACCGTTTTTAAGGCAGAGGCGCGCCATAGAGGTATTACATCTTATATCGCCGGCATCACGCTTTATTCCCTCAAGATAATAATCTTGCGGTTTATAGTTATGCTGTTTATACTGTTCAAGATGAAGACCGTTTATATAAAGTTCTTCAACCGTTCCGATCTCACAGGGGCGTTTTACCGGTTTTCTCGGAGCAATAGGTGTTTTCTGCCCTCTTTTATAAGGGGTATAAGATACGAGGATTTTACCCTCTGAACTTATAAGAGAAACCGTAATATCGTCAAAGGCACTTTCGCCTATATCAACAGTCTTCATATAAGAAACGTCGGGTGTCATATCGCAGGTTTCGGTGAAAATAACCTTTTCCTTTGCCGTAACGTATACCTTTGCGTTTTCAAAAACACCTGTAACATTGAATCCGACGAAGAAACCGTCTTCCCGCTTTTCCATATTAAGCGCCGCGTCGATGGTCGCATTCTTGATTTCACCAATATCGCGGATAGGATACCAATACTGCTCAAACTCTCTTGTTTCGTAGGGCGCGATCCAGGTAAAATCGGGCTGATTGTCGGTGTAAACGCCGGTCATAAGTTCGATATAGGGACCGTTTTTGTCGGTTAGGTTATTGCACCACATATCGCCGAAATCACCAATCCCCCAATGCCACATTTTCTTTCCGGGCGAAATATGATGATTTGCGACCGTCGCGATGCCCTTGTTTATACCGGTGTCGTATCCGGCGATAAAGTCCATATCCGACTGCCCCTGAGAAATAAGATATGAGGACGGAACTTTTACAGCGCTGTAATGAGATAAATCCGTACCGTCGCCGAAGTCATACGGACGCGCCGTTTTATAGACTCCCTTCGCTATCGGCCATTCGAGGACAGCCCTGCGGTCGTGATCGTTCACCCATTCGCAATCGGGCGGGAAAACGGTGCGATAGTCATCGTTTACCGGGACGGCTAAATTTGCCCACCACATAAAGACCTGGGGAAATGCCGTACGGTTATATACCCGCACCTTTGCCTTGATATAGCTTCTGCCGGGATCAAGAGTGATACCCGCCATACCCTTCATCCGGTTGAACGGCTCGACCTCTCCGGTCCAGACCGTTTTACCGCCGTCGCGATTCTTTTCGATGACCGCTTCAAGCGGCATAAAGGTCGTCGGTCGGTGGTGCTGAGGCCAGTTAAACTCGATACCGCCTGATATCCACGCGCCTGCAAGCCCGACAAGAGCAGGCTTTATTACCTCGTTATAGTATATAAAATCGTGGTCTCCCACCTTATCGTAACCGCGAAGTATCTTTCCGCCGATCTCGGGCAGGATCTGGGTCCTTATATACTCGTTTTCAAGGGTAAAGACGTCGTATTCAACGTCTTTTTTCTCGTCGGTTATCCCGTCGGAATAAGGGATGGGATAAAGTCTGCCGCTCGCTCCCTGATACGGCTTGTTTTCGAAAAACATCGGCAGATCGTTCGCCTTTTTGGGTATATAAGTCGGGATGATCTGCTTATCTTTTTTAGCGTTTACCTTGCTCATAACAAAACTCCGATCCGTATATTTTTACATCTA
>JAGAAE010000032.1 GCA_017615405.1 Clostridia bacterium
CAAACGCAAGGTATGTCATGATAAAGACTTCCATTGTCTTGAACAATCCCCCTTCATTCATCAGGGCGCAATATTCCACCCTGCAAAATACATACACACGGACATTATACCATATACATTCTGAAAAAGCAAATGTTTTAAATAGAATATTCGTAATTTTGATAAAATATTTACGCAATAAAAAACCTCAGGGGCGAACCCCCGAGGTTTTTGTCTTTTATAAACGGTTTGAATTTCCGTTATCAGTCATTGACTGTGCAATACATGAAGTATTTATAGCCGAGCGGGTTGGAGAAGAAACCGCTTACCTTTGAGCTGAGCATATAGAGGTCGGTGTAGTAGTAGATCGGGGTAACGCAACCGGAAGCCATAAGCATATCCTCAGCAATGTGCATCATCTTATAACGCTTGTCAGCGTCGGTGCAGCTCTTGATAGTGGAGATAAGAACGTCATAGGTCTCTGCCCAGGTAGCATTCTCAACCTTGGTCTCATAACCGAGAGCGGTGAGGTCTAAGCTGTAAGCGGCAACCTTTTCATGAGCGCCTTTACCGAACTGGATATCATTGTTACCGGAGCCGGAGGTCCACATATCGAGGAAGCAGATAGGATCGTTGTAGTCGGCAAGCCAACCGTTACGTGCGATGGAATAATCGCCCTTCTTACGGGTGTTAAGGAAGGTGTTCCATTCCTGGTTTTCCATGCTCATGTTGATGCCTACTGCCGCGAATGCCGCCTGGATGTATTCACCGATAGCCTTGTGGCCTTCGCTTGTGTTGTAGAGATAGGTCATAGCAGGGAAGTTGGTGAACTTCTTGGTGGACTCATCATATTTATAATACTTCTTGAGAACTTCAACAGCAGCGTTGTAGTTGGATTCAAGAGCTTCTTTGGAGGTATCGAAATAACCTACGAACTTATCGCTTACGCCGGTGTTCTTATAGAACTCGGTACCGTCAGCGTCGGTAAGACCCATAGCAACGAACGAAGAAGCCGGGAGCTGACCGCCCTGGGCGATTTCGTCTACGATGTAGTTACGGTCGATGAGCAGAGAAACAGCGTTTCTGATTTCGGCTCTGGCATTTTCAGCCTCAACGCCGGTGAGATTTGAACCCTTCGGGAGGATGTCTTCATTGATGTTCCAGCATACGTAGTAAGTACCGATCTGGCCTACGTTGAAGAACTCGTCCGGATAATCGGCTTTAAGAGCAGCGATCTCATCTGTCGGAACGTCGTCAATGAGGAGCCAGTCGCCGTTCTGGAAGTTGGCGAGCTGGTTGTTAGCATCATCGGAGAGATAGAATTCGATGGTTTCCATTGTTACCTGGTCGGCATCCGGATGATCGGGATTCTTTTTAAGGGTTATGAGTGAATCATGCTCCCAAGAATCAAGAGTGTACATACCGTTGCAGACATAGGTTTTAGGATCGGTCGCCCAGCTTTCATCGGCAACTACGTCTTCCCTTACGGGATAGTAGGTCGGGAAAGCAAGGAGCTCATCCCAGTAGCTGATAGCGTTTGCGAGTGTAACCTTAAGGGTTTTCTCGTCAACAGCTTCAACGTTGAGCTTCGCATCGGGATTGATAGCGTTTCCTTCATCGTCGGCTTCTGTAACCTTATCATAACCGTCGATAACCTCAAACATATAGCCGTAGTCAGCGGCAAGTTCAAGAGAAGCGGCTCTCTGCCACGCGAATGCGAAATCGCCCGCGGTAACAGCTTTGCCGTCCGACCATTTGAGGCCGTCTCTGAGGGTATAAGTGTAGGTTACTGTGCCATCCTCGTTCTCAACGCCTTTTACGAGTTCTTTCGCAGCATCGGGAACGATCTGGAGTTTGCCGGAACCGTCCTTTGACCACTTTGCAAGACCTGAGAACAGGTGAGCAAGCAGAGTAGCGCCGTCAACTGCGGAGTTAAGCGCGGGGTCGATGGTGTCAGGCTCGGAAGCCAGACATACCGCAATAGACGTGGCCGATGCCGTAGTTTTTTTCTTGCCGCACGCCGTAAGGGTAACGAGGAGAGAAAGCGTGATGGCAAGAGCAAGGGTAATTGCGACTATTCTTTTCATTTAATTTCATCCTTTCTAAAATGAACTTATTTTTGTACAGAGAATAGAACTGTACTTGTAAACTTGTTTTGAAAGGCTTAGTCGTTTATTTCGGCTAAGCGGTGGCAGGCTACAAAGTGACCGGTGGACACTTCATCAAGCTCCGGCATGCTTTCGGCGCATTTGTCGCATGCGTAGCGGCAACGCGTTCTGAAAGGACAACCGGACGGTGCGTTAAGCGGACTCGGTATATCGCCGGTCAGCACGACGCGCTGGTTGGCGCGCGCCACCTTCGGGTCGGGTATCGGTACCGCCGAAAGAAGTGATTTTGAATAGGGGTGGAGCGGGTGATCGTAAATCTCCGCGGCGGAAGCAAGCTCTACCATGTGGCCCAAATACATAACGGCTATCCTGTCGGAAATATGCCTTACGACAAGAAGATCGTGCGCGATAAACAGATAGGTGAGTCCGAGTTTATCCTGCAGCTCGTCAAACATATTTATGACCTGCGCCTGAATTGAAACGTCAAGCGCGGATACAGGCTCGTCACAGACGATGAAATCGGGGTCGACCGCAAGTGAGCGGGCAATACCGATACGCTGACGCTGACCGCCCGAAAACTCATGGGCGTAGCGCGCCGCGTGCTCGCTGTTAAGTCCTACGAGATCCATGTAGTTAAGGATCTTTTCCATTCTTTCCTTTTTGTTGCTGTAAAGGCCGTGAACGTCGAGCGGCTCGCCTATGATATCCGAAACCGTCATTCTGGGGTTAAGCGAGGAATAGGGATCCTGGAAAACCATAGTTGCCTTTTTCCTGAACTTCTGTATATCCGATTTGGTTTCGATTTTGTTGCCGTCGTACCAGATCTCGCCCGCGGTGGGCTTATAAAGGTGCAGTATCGTTCTGCCGACGGTGGTCTTTCCGCATCCCGATTCACCTACAAGACCGAGCGTTTCGCCCTTTTTGATCGAAAAGGATATGTCGTCCACCGCTTTAAGCGGTTTTGAACGGAACATACCGGTGCGGATATTAAAATACTGTTTAAGATTTTTGACGTCGATAAGCGGCAATTCATTACTCATTGTCTTCACCTTCTTCGTCAAGAATAATATCGCCGCTGTCGAGACCTTTTTTAACGTTCATCCAGCAGGTCGCGTAGTGATCGTCGTTGATTTGCATACCCTGTGCTCTGTGATCTATACAAATCTTCATGGCACCGTCGCAGCGCGGCGCGAAGGGACAACCCTTCGGCATATTCAAAAGGTCTATCGGGGTGCCGGTTATCGGATGCAGCTTGTTTCCCGCGGTATCCGCCGTGGGAATGGAGCGCATAAGACCCTTCGTATATTCGTGGCAGGGGTTATAGAATATTTCGTCCGCGGTACCCTGTTCGCATATAGACCCGGCGTACATAACGATTACTTCATCGCACATCTGGGCAACTACGCCGAGGTCGTGGGTGATGAGTATTATTGCCATACCGAGTTCCTTTTGAAGGTCCGCCATAAGCTCGAGTATCTGCGCCTGAATTGTAACGTCAAGCGCAGTAGTCGGCTCGTCGGCGATAAGGATATCAGGCTCGCACGCGAGCGCCATTGCTATCATAACGCGCTGACGCATACCGCCGGAAAGCTCGAACGGATACTGCTTCATCCGCTTTTTCGGCTCGTTTATATTTACAAGTCTGAGCATTTCCACCGCGCGCTCGTACGCCTGCGCCCTGGTGCGGTTGGTATGGAGAATAATAGGCTCCATAAGCTGTTTGCCTATGGTATACGTGGGGTTAAGCGAGGTCATAGGATCCTGGAATATTATGGATATCCTGTTGCCTCTGATATTTTTCATCGATTTCTCGCCTATGCCGACGAGCTCCTGCCCGTCGATTTTTATCGAGCCGCCGATTATTTTGCCTGTACCCGCGAGTATCTGCATTATTGAATACGCCGTCACCGATTTGCCCGAACCGGACTCACCGATGATGCCGAGGACCTTTCCTCTTTCAAGGTTAAAGGATACGTCGTTTACCGCCTTGACTTCGCCGGCGTCGGTAAAAAACGAGGTGCATAAGTTTTTAACTTCTAATAATGGCATACGTTTTTTACCTCCCTTAATTATTGAGCTTCGGGTCAAACGCGTCGCGCAGACCGTCGCCCAAAAGATTAAGGCTCAATACTATAAGCGAAATAACTATCGCGGGGATGATAAGACGGTAAGTGTGACTTGTAAGTCCGTTGAGCGCTTCCGACGCGAGCGAGCCGAGCGAAGGCATCGGCGCGTTTACGCCAAGACCCAGGAAGGAAAGATAACTTTCCGTGAATATCGCCGAGGGTATTTGCAGAGCGGCGGAAATAACGATAACGCTTATGCAGTTCGGGATAAGGTGCTTCGCTATTATCCATTTGCCTTTTGCACCCGTCGCTTTTGCGGAAAGCACGTATTCCTGCTCACGCAAAGAAAGTATCTGTCCGCGGATGAGGCGGCACATACTTACCCAGTAAAGCAATGCGAAAACTATGAAAAGACTTATTATATTTGAACCTATTGTTTCAAGCGGAGTGCCGTCTATGACCGGCTTGAGTTTAAGCCGCATGACCGTGGCAAGAAGAATGACGAGCAGCATATCGGGTAGGGAATAGATGATATCGACTATCCTCATAATGATAAGGTCGACCTTACCTCCGAAATATCCCGATATCGACCCGATAACGGTACCTATAAGCAAGACGATAAGACTCGCGAAAAATCCGACCGCGAGTGAAACACGCGTTCCGTAGATAACGCGTATAAAATAATCTCTGCCCGCGGAATCGGTGCCGAAAATATGCGGGAAAACGCTTTTGCCGTTTTCTATCGCCACTTTTTCCGTTTTGCCGTATTCAAAGGGCTTGAGGTTTTTATATGAAGGGTCGACCGGCTTTCCGGGAACAATGCCGAGCTGGCTTTCGTAGGAATACGGCCAGAACATGGGAATAACTATACTTGAAACGGTTATCAGTACGATAACTATCAAGCTTACAAAGGCGACCTTGTTTTTATATAACCTTTTTACGCCGTCCTTAAAAAACGTGGAAGACGGACGCATCTGCACGAGATACTTCTTGTCCTCATCGGTCGCGGGGATAAACATATCAAGGTCTACATGGAAACCGAAATTTTTCTTCATTGCGCCGTACCTCATCAATCAAACGAAATTCTCGGATCCACTACCTTGTAGAGTATATCCGTGATCAGATTCATAATAACTATCAGGGTCGCCAGTATTATGGTGGTACCCATAATCAGAGGATAATCTCTGCCCGTTATCGAATTTACAAACGCCCTGCCTATTCCGGGAACGGCGAATATTTTTTCCACGACCAGCGAGCCGGTGACGATGTACGCCAGCATCGGACCTACGTAGGTAAGCACCGGAATAAGCGAATTTTTGAGCGCGTGACCGAATATGACGTTCGCGCTTGAAACACCCTTTGCCTTCGCGGTGCGAATATAATCCTGACCTAAAACGTCAAGCATTGAGGAACGCGTAAGCCTCGTTATGTACGCGGTGGGGTAGAGCGCCAGGGTGATTATCGGCAACACCAGCCCCTCCGCAGTTGACCCGTTTGCCGGGAACACCTTATATTTTATTGAAAACAGGATCAGCAGTATCGAGCCGATTATAAACGACGGCATCGATACGAACGCCGTGGTTATTATCATAATTACGCGGTCTATTATCTTGTTTCTCCGCAGTGCCGCGATAGCGCCGAGAACTATACCGCATACCGTAGCGGCGGCGGCCGCTATAAGACCGAGCTTTGCGGAGGTCCCCATACCGTCACCGATTATATCGACGACCGATCTGCCGCGCTTTTTAAGCGACGGACCGAAATCAAATTTAGTGACGATATCCTTCAGATAATCCGTGTATTGGGTAAAAAGCGGTTTATCAAGGTTGAACTTTTTTTCCATAGCCGCTTTGATCGCCGCGGAGGGAGCTTTTTCACTGTCAAACGGGCCGCCCGGCACAAAGTGCATGATAAAAAAAGTTACGGTAATTACTACCCACACCGTGAAAACCGCGAGAAGTATCCGCTTTATGATATAAATCGCTGTCTTTGAATCCATAACGCACCTACCTGTAAGTTAGTGATATATCACTAATCGGAGGCTAAAAAAACAACCCCGACCGGCCTGCCGAAGACAAGCGGCGGCAGACGGTACGCAGCGATATATCAATGCCGAAAATGTGAATATGTACAATGAATATAGTGCACAAATACATTTTAACACAGTAATATTACCATAAAAACGTCAAATAATCAAGTTTTTTTCGATTTGATTTACGGATTTAATTAAGTTTTTACCTTGAAAGATCGCGCTTTGTCTGCTACAATATAGAAAATAAAACGTATAGGAGCAATCATATGAAAATAACCGATGATATCAAATGGATAGGCGTAAACGACCGTAAGATCGATTTGTTTGAAGGTCAGTACGAGGTGCCGAACGGCATGGCTTACAATTCCTATATAATATGTGATGAAAAAATCGCCGTTATGGATACGGTGGACGCAAATTTCACGCACGAGTGGCTTGATAATCTCGCCGCGGCGCTTGCGGGCAGGAAACCCGATTATCTTGTCGTTCAGCACATGGAGCCGGACCATTCGGCGAATATACTTAATTTTACCAACGTATACCCGGACGCGAAGATCGTGACAAGCGCAAAGGCGCTTACCATGATGGGGCAGTTTTTCGGCGTTGATTTTTCCGATAAGGCGATAACCGTCGCCGAAGGGGACGAGCTTTCGCTCGGCAAGCATACGCTGACCTTTATTACCGCGCCCATGGTGCACTGGCCGGAGGTCATCATGACCTACGATAAAACCGATAAGGTGCTTTTCTCGGCGGACGGCTTCGGCAAGTTCGGCGCGACCGACGCGGACGAGGACTGGGCGTGCGAGGCGCGCAGATACTATTTCGGCATAGTAGGCAAATACGGCGCGCAGGTGCAGGCTGTGCTCAAAAAAGCGGCGGGGCTCGACATAAGCGTTATATGCCCGCTTCACGGACCGGTGCTGAGCGAAGATCTCGGATATTATCTTAACCTTTATGATATCTGGTCATCCTACGGCGTAGAGAGCGAGGGCGTGGTGATCTGCTACAC
>JAGAAE010000033.1 GCA_017615405.1 Clostridia bacterium
CCAAGTGGGATGAAAACTACTATTCAAAACTCTATTTCACGAAATATGATAAACTCTACGTATATTCAAGCGGTATCGACGGCGGTCTTCCGACGCTTACGCTTGACACCGAGTTAATCGGCGGAAAGGAATACTATTTTGAGATCGGCGTCCGCGTTCTTAACAACAAGGGTTATAAGGGCGTTCAGGTATTGACGGTTTATCTTAACGGCGAATTGATCTTTGAAGAGTTTGATAACAAAACAAACCTTTCGGATGACGTCGTATTCTTCCAAGGATTGCCGAATACCGGTATCTTCCGCAATATCGACGTTTATAAAACGGCATATTTCTACAACGGTCATAATTTGATATCATCCCAGAGAGTTTTGCGCGGCAGTACGGTCAAGTCGCCCGGTAGACTTCCAGATAAGGGAGATATGTTGTTCAGCGATTGGCTTACAGAATATGGTCAGGAATGGGATTTTGCTACTGACGGGATCTATCTTGATACGGTATTCAAAGCAAAGTATCAAAAGCGTACCTATCCGGTCCTTTTGATGGTTGACGGCGTTTTGTATAAGCGGCTCAACATCTCCGCAGGAGAAAGCGCCGATATATCCGACGTTCCTGAAAAAGAAGGATTTGAGTTTGAAAAATGGCTCAGTGAGGATGGCAGTGACTATGATATGCAGCAACCGGTCAATGCACCTGTCACGCTGGTCGCAAGTTTCAAGAAACTGTCGTCAAAAGCTACGGCTCCGACTGTAAAAGAGGATCCTCAGGAATCCGACTCGCCGTATCTTAAATACATAGTTTTTGCAATCCTCGGTCTTTTGGTTGTCGGCGTGGAAGCCGGATCCATCATTTTGATGAAACGTTCAAAGAAATAATTATATAATAATGGTCGGCCGTATTCCATCTGAATATGGCTGACCATTTGCGTTGATTTTAAAATAACTACTTTATTTTAGTGCAGTAATGGTGTATTATTATTCTGCAAAGATTTTTGAAAAGGGAAAAGAAATGTTACTTGGTTTTGATATCGGCGGTACAAAGTGTGCCGTAATTACTGCGGAAGTCAAGAATGAAACGATAAACATAATAAATAAGGAAAAACTGCCGACCGATCTGTCGGTCAGTCCCGAAACGATGATCGGTCGATTGATGAAAACTGCCGACAAATTGATCGAAAATAACGTGGTGACCTCGGTCGGGATATCCTGCGGCGGACCGCTTGACTCAAAAAGAGGGATCATTATTTCTCCTCCGAATTTAATAGGATGGGAAAACGTCGCGATCGTTGATATGATGGAAAAGCATTTCGGCATACCTGTGTATCTGCAAAACGACGCCAATGCCTGTGCACTTGCCGAATGGAAGTTCGGGGCAGGTAGAGGATGCAGGAATATGGTTTTTCTTACCTTCGGAACGGGGCTTGGTGCCGGTCTTATCTTAGACGGTAAATTATACTGCGGCACTAATGATAACGCCGGTGAAACGGGTCATATAAGGCTTGAAAACGACGGACCAGATTGCTATGGAAAACCCGGTTCGTTTGAGGGATTTTGCAGCGGCGCCGGTATAGCAAAACTCGGTGAAACGTTTGCCGAAAGGGCTATTGAATCGGGCGTAAAACCGCTGTACTTCGACGGTGAGATAAATGCAAAAACCATAGCCGACGCGGCGGAAAAAGGGGACAAGACCGCTATCGACGTCTATAAACACTGCGGCTATGAACTCGGAAAAGGATTGTCGATCATTATTGATCTTCTCAATCCCGAAAAAATCGTTATCGGCAGCATTTTTGCACGCTCGAAAAATCTTATATGGGAGTACGCGAAAGAAGTGATCGAAAAAGAAACGCTTTTTGTCAGCAGAAGCGTTTGCGAGGTCCTTCCCGCGGCTCTCGGTGAAAAAATCGGTGATTATGCGGCAATCGGCGTCGCCCTTTCGGAGGAATAGATATGAATGAATTAACAACAAGATATCCGAAACTTAAATCATGCTTTTCGGATATCGAAACGACCGTGAATTGTATCATAGATTCATATAACTCGGGCGGTAAACTGCTTCTGTGCGGAAACGGGGGCAGCTGTGCCGACTGTGAACATATCGTCGGCGAGCTTATGAAAGGTTTTATGTTAAAAAGACCGTTAGGTGACCGAAAAAAGCAGGAAATGAAGGCGAATTGCAGCCTGCTTGATGACGGCGTTCTCGATAAGCTTCAACGCGGACTTCCCGCGATTGCAATTCCGTCGATAATCGGGCTTAATTCCGCTTTTTGCAACGACGTCGACTCGGAACTTGTCTATGCTCAACCGCTGATGTCGTTGGCGGACAAGAAAGACGTCCTTCTTTGCATATCGACGTCGGGCAATTCAAAGAACTGTGTTGCCGCCGCGAAGGTGGCGAAGGGGCTCGGTCTGACCGTTATCGGGCTTACCGGTGAAACCGGCGGAAACCTTAAATCCATTGCGGATATTTGCATATGCGTTCCGGAAACCGAGACCTATAAGGTCCAGGAACTTCATTTACCGGTATATCATTATATTTGTGCGGAATTGGAAAAGCATTTTTTTGAGATTTGAATCGTAACCAAAGCGCGATAAGATCAAAGGTGGTAATTATTTGGAATTTTATACTTTGAAAACGGTCAATAAGGTTAAAAAGCTTGAAAACGTTTATAAAAACCTATTGTATAGCAAGGTTTGTGAACTTGATTGTGAAATATCCGAAATAGCCGCGCCCGAAAATACTCCCGAGGCGCGTGCAGAACTTTGCTCATCAATGCCCGTAGACGGTTGGCATAAGGTAAACCCCGGCGATAAATGGGGCGGAGAGTTTTGTTATGCCTGGATACGTTCGGAGTTTACGGTCGGAAAGGAATTTGACGGCAAAAAATTGATGCTCAAACCCGACGTCGGGCTTGTTGAAGGTCTGCTGTTTATAAATGGCGAGGCTTCGGGAATATTTGACCGTTGTTCCGATATGGCGGCTGATTTTCGTCTTCATGACGTTCAACCGCTCGTCTTTGAGGCAAAAGCCGGAGAAACGTACAAGATAGCGATCGAATGTTATGCGGGGCACCGGGTTTTAGGTACGGAACCTCAGTCAAAAGGGGAGACGACCCTCTGGAGCACCTATCCTTCTTCCTTTGTAAGGACCTTTAATTCTCTTGACGTTGTTATTCGTGATGAAACGGTTGCGGAATTCCTGACTCTGCACAGAAACGTCAAGCGGATCATCGACACTTATGACGAAAAGTCGTCGCTGCACGCGGCGGCGGTAAACGCCTATTGTGAAATTTTTACTATTTTGCCTTCGCTTCCCGAAGAGATCGATTATGATTTTCATCCCGCGCTTTCAAAAGCAAACGAAGTTTTAAAAAGCGTTGTCAATACCAAGAATAACAACCCCGAAGAATACGGCTATATCGGGCTGATCGGGCACAGTCACCTTGACACCGCCTGGCTTTGGCCGGTCCGCGAGGGACTTCATAAGGCGGCGAGGACCTTTTCAAACGCACTGCGTATAATGGAGATATACCCCGATTATCACTATATTCAGAGTTCGGTCCTTTACCTTGACTGGATGAAAAATTATTATCCCGATATCTATGAAAAAATCAAAATGCGAACCGCCGAGGGAAGATGGGAGCCGAACGGCGGAGCGTGGGTCGAATGCGATAACAATATGCCCTCCGGCGAGTATATAATCAGGCAGTTTTTGTTGGGTCAGAGATATACGAAGGACAATCTCGGATATATGGCGGACTGCTTCTGGCAACCCGACACCTTCGGCTATTCGCCCGCCCTGCCGCAAATACTGAAAGGATGCGGCATAAAGTATTTTCTGACGACAAAATTATCCTGGAACGAAGCAAATTCTTTTCCGCACGATTCCTTCATCTGGAAGGGCATTGACGGTACGGAAATACTTACTCATTTTAATATTACGTTTGCATTTCCCGACGTTTTTGATATTAAGAATGCCATAGCGACGATAAAGCATCCTGAGATATCTAATATGAAACTTTTATCATATGGCTACGGTGACGGCGGTGGCGGACCGAGTTATTCTGTGCTCGAATGCGAAAAGGTCGTTAAAGATATGGCGGGATTACCGAAACTTGAGAGCACTACCGTAAGCATTTTTATGTCACGACTTGAAAAAACGTCGGTGAATTTGCCCGTTTTTTCGGGAGAGTTGTATCTCGAACTCCACCGCGGCACACTGACCCAGATGCACGAGATCAAGCGGACCAACCGTCAACTCGAAAAAGCGATCCACAATTATGAACTTTTGTCTGTTTTGTTTGATGCCTATGACGAATCCTTAGGCGAAAAGACTTTGAAGACACTTCTTGTCAACCAGTTTCACGATATTCTTCCGGGCACCTGTATTGCCGATGCGCATGACGTTGCGATCTATGAGAATAAAAAGGCGATAGTTGATCTTGAAGACGCAATGAAGACAATGTTTGACGGATTGTCGGATATGAGCGTATGCAATACGCTTTCGTTTGCGAGAGATGACCAGATAGTCTTTAAAAATACCGATTTTATTCCCGACGGATGCGTAGCCCAGGCATATACCGATATCTTCGGCGATAAATGTTTCGCCGCAAAAGGAATAGAATTGCCTGCGTTTTCGGTTAGTGTTTTAAGACCCGGAACACCGAAAACGGCTGAATCTCCCTTTAAAATCGAGGGTAACCGTATTTCAACGCCCTTTGCCGATATCGTTATGGAAAACGGTCGTTTTGTTTCGTATAAGACAAAATCCGGTTTTGAGGTGGTTTCCGATGAAGGAACACCGCTTAATACCCTCTATTTCGGCGAGGATATCCCGGAGATATGGGACAACTGGGATATCGATTATGATCAGGCACTGAAAATGTTTCCCGTTTGCGACTGTGTTTCAAGCGAGGTCGTTTCGGTGGGCGCTTTGCAGCTTCGTGTTCGCGTTAAGTATAAATTCGGCGATTCTTCACTCTCTCAGGACATCGTTTTCTATGCGGACGATCCGCGTATCGACTTTGAATCGGTCGTTGATTGGAATAGCCCGCATTCGCTCCTCAAGGTCGGATTTAAGGTAAACGTTTTATCCGATACCGCGAGATTTGAGACCCAGTTCGGAAACGTTAAAAGACCGACCCACGAGAATTATCCGACCGATAAGTCTCAGTTTGAGGTTTGTAATCATAAGTGGACCGATCTTTCCGATACAAGATTTGGCGTTGCTATAATTAACGACTGCAAATACGGCATATCAGTCAAAGGAAACGATATGCGCCTTACCCTGCATAAGGGCGGATGCCGCCCCGATCCGAGAGGGGACAAGGGCGTTCATAAATTCACCTATTCGTTGCTTGTGCACGAATCGGCGTTCTCAACCGAATCGGTCATCAGACCCGCATATCGACTCAATTATCCGGTGCTCACGTTTGCAGGTATGGCAAAAAGCGATATTTTC
>JAGAAE010000034.1 GCA_017615405.1 Clostridia bacterium
GTTTCCCCGTCAATTCATATAACCAACCGAGCGCATCGTCGATACATATTCCTACGGCGTCCAAAGTGACGTTGTTTTCCATCGCTCTTTTTGCTTCAACGAGACTTTCCGTAGCTTTTTTAACACAATCAAGCTGTCTTTCGCTGATAAGAATCGCATCGTCAACGTCAAGGTTCTCGCACTTTACGGTTTTAAGTATCAAATCGGTCAGACGTTCAATACCCAAGTCATTTTTTGCCGAAATCTCGACAACGTTCCCGGTCTTAAAAAATGAACGATCGATTGCACGTTCAAGATCCGATTTGTTCAAAACAATTATGGCATTATCAGGCAGCATTTCAAGAATATTGCGGTCGTCGTCATCAAAAGGTCTCGATAAATCAAAAACGGCGATAATCAATGATGAAGCATTCAATTTATCTATCGATCTGTCAACGCCGGCTTTTTCAACCGCATCGGCGGTTTTACGAATACCGGCAGTATCCGAGAGGATGAGGGTTATATCATCCAAAACGACGGTGCTGTCGACAACGTCCCGCGTCGTTCCCGCAACGTCTGTAACAATGGATCGATCACATTTGCAGAGTCTGTTCATCAAAGTTGACTTTCCGACGTTTGGTTTACCTACAATAACGCATTCTATACCGTCGCATATCTTTTTGCCGGTATCATAATTGTCGGTCATATCACTAAATCTTTTCAGAATATCGTTGATCGAAGCAAGGAAACTGTCCGGATCAAGGTTTTCGATTTCCTCATCGGGATAATCGGCATATACCGAAAATGATGCCGCAAGTTCCAAAAGTCTTTCGATTATGGTATTGATCTCTTTTGCTATCCTGCCGTTCTTTGCACTCTGAGATATTTTGAGTGCTATATCGTTCTTTGCAGTAATGACCTTTATGATGCTTTCGGCTCTTGTCAGATCGATCTTTCCGTTGAGAAATGCCCGTTTTGTAAATTCACCCCTGTCGGCAGGGACAGCGCCGCAATCAAATGCTATTCTTAAAACCTTTTGGGCAACCAGTTTTCCTCCATGGACAGAAAGTTCAACCGTATCTTCTCCCGTATAACTCTTAGGAGCACGGAAAACAAGGGCAACAGCATCATCAACAACGTCGTGTCCCGAAACGATCTCGCCGTAAAGCGCCGAATATCCTTTCAGTGACGAAAGAGACTTACCGGAAAAGGATCTGAAACACTTATCGGCAACGGACAAAGCATCGTCACCGGAAATTCTTATAACAGAAATTCCGCCTTCGCCGGGGGGCGTTGAAATTGCCGCAATAGTTCTTGCCGACATATAATTCATCTCCTCTTCGAAATTACAACAATGATATCACACATTAAAAACAAATACAAGATTTTTGCAAAAAAAGGCGAAAATATATTTGACACGTTTTGACAAATATGATATTATATTTAACTGAAAAGGGGGTTTTTTATGTTTTCGGAATTTATTTCAAATTCACCTGACGAAACAGAAAAAATCTCCGAAAATTTTGCCCTGACTTTAAATGCCGGCAGCGTCATAGCTTTCATAGGCGGACTCGGTGTCGGAAAGACCTGTTTTATGCGCGGACTTGCGCGTGGGTTGGGCTTTAACGGCGAAGTTACCTCCCCTACCTTTTCTATCGTAAACGAATATCGCGGAGGAAGACTCCCGATATTTCACTATGATATGTACCGTATATCCACATTTGACGATCTGTATTCGACAGGATATTTTGATTATCTGAACGAGAATGGTATAATCGCGATCGAATGGAGCGAGAATATCTCAGAGGTTCTTGAAAACGATACGATTTTTGTCAACATATCGGTAATTGACGACGAAAAACGAAAAATATCGATTTTTACAAAGGGTAAAAACGAATGAATATTTTAAGCATAGAATGTACAGCCGCCCCGGCGAGCGTTTGCATTTATGACGGCGAGAAAATACTTGCTTCAGGTTATATCAACGTTAAACTGACCCATTCTCAAACCCTGCTCCCGATGATAGAATCTATCCTTAGGTCATCCTGCCTTACATTGGATGATATTGACGGCATCTCGGTTGCAACCGGACCGGGCTCTTTTACGGGTGTCAGGATCGGAATCAGTGTTGTAAAAGGTCTCGCTGTAAAAAACGACGTTCCTTGCGTTGGTGTTTCCACCCTCGAAGCTATGGCAAATCAATTTTCAGACTGTGATGCGATAATCTGCCCTGTAATGGACGCGAGGTGTGACCAATACTATAATTCCCTTTTCCGTATAAGTAGCGGTAAGGTAACAAGACTGTGTGACGACAGAGCCATACTTAGTGACGATCTTATCGCAGATATTTCAAAGTTAAACGAACAAATAATTCTATGCGGTGACGGTGCCGATAAATTCTATCCTGCCGTTTCCCATATTCAAAATATTTGTTTAGCTGATAAAGCAAGAAGATTTCAATCCGCAGTCGGCGTCGCATTTTTATCATTTAACGATTTTCAATGCGGCAATACCGTTAAAAGGCAGGAACTTTTACCGACATATCTGAGACTTCCCCAGGCGGAACGTGAACTTCGTAAAAAACAAGAAAAGGACGTTGGACTATGAAAATAGCTATTGGTTGTGACCACGGCGGTTTTGATCACAAAAACGCCATAAAAGACCATCTTACCGAACGCGGTTTTGACGTGACTGATTTCGGGATCTATGAGAACAAGTCGGTCGATTACCCCGATATCGCTCTTAAAGTCGGCACCGCCGTTGCAAACAGCACCTGCGATCTCGGCATTCTCATCTGCGGTACGGGGATCGGTATGTCACTTGCCGCAAACAAGATCAAAGGAATCCGCGCCGCCGCTTGCAGTGAGCACTTTTCTGCAAAATACACCCGTTTACACAACAATTCAAATATTCTGTGTCTCGGCGGCAGAGTAATTGGTGTCGGAACTGCTCTTGAACTTGTTGATCTTTTTGTTGATACTCCCTTTGAAGGCGGACGTCATCAAAGGCGAATTGATAAAATATCAAATATTGAAAATAATTAAGGAGCGCTTAAAATGGAAAAGAACGTATTTGTAATGGATCATCCGCTAATTCAACACAAACTTTCGATCCTTCGTGACGAGAGGACCGGAACCAAGCAGTTCCGCGAGCTCATCAGTGAGATCGCTATGCTTATGTGTTATGAATCAACTCGAGATCTGCCGCTGCTCGACGTCGACGTTAAAACCCCTGTCGGCATTGCTCATGCGAAGAAACTCGGTGGTAGAAAAATGGCTATCGTTCCGATACTTCGTGCCGGTCTCGGTATGGTTGACGGAATTCTGAGTCTTATTCCTTCAACGAAGGTAGGTCACATCGGTATGTACCGTGACCCGGAAACGCATAAGCCGGTCGATTACTACTGCAAATTGCCTTCTGATCTGGAAGAAAGAGACGTATTCCTGCTTGACCCGATGCTCGCAACGGGCGGAAGTGCGATCGATGCCGTTGAGAAGATCAAGCAGTACAATCCTAAGAGAATTAAGTTTATGTGTATTATTGCCGCTCCCGAGGGACTGAAAGCCTTTACCGAGGCTCACCCCGACGTTCCGGTCTTCTGTGCAGGTCTTGACGATCATCTTAATGAGCACGCATACATCATTCCCGGTCTCGGCGATGCAGGCGACCGTATTTTCGGAACAAAATAAGTTTGGTCATTAGTTTTCGTCGGTTTTGTTTGATCGGGCATTTTTCCAAAAAAATCCATAAAACTCTTGATTTTTGTTCTTGTCTATGTTAGAATATTTCAAGATTATGTGAAAGGCGCAAGAGTATGAAATTAAAATACAAATTCATTATCAATGACGTTGCTAATCAAAAGGTTGCCGTCGCTGTCGGTGAAGGACTTACAAAGTTTAACGGCTTTATTAAGATGAACGACGACGGTGCTTCTATTTTTTCA
>JAGAAE010000035.1 GCA_017615405.1 Clostridia bacterium
CATACGCCATAACGGCGCAGCCTACGGGAGCAACGCCTATCGTTTTTCCTTCTATACCTAACGTGTCGATGGCTTCGGCAACAAGGCGGTGGATAATTCCGTGGGTGCAACCGGGGCAGTAGTGAAGTTCCGCATCGGTCAGACTTTTCGGTTTTTCAAAAACTATCATTATTCCTTGCCTCCTAACGCCTTTATCGTTTTAAGTACCTGTTCGGGATCGGGGATCATTCCGCCGGCGCGGTTACAGAGAACGACCGGTTTTTTGCAGCCCGTCGAAAGGTTGATATCCTCGATCATCTGTCCCATAGAAAGCTCGACCGAAACGAAACCTTTGACCTTTTCGGCGGCCTCGGCTAACGGCTTTTTCGGGAAAGGCCAAAGGGTGATGGGACGGATAAGACCGACCTTGATACCCTCTTTCCTCGCCGCAACGACCGCGTTTTTGGAAACACGGGCGGCAATCCCGAAGGCGACGACGCAATACTCGGCGTCCTCCATCATAAAGCTTTCATATCTCGGTTCTTTTTCTTCAATTTCCTTATATCTCTCGTATCTCTCGAAGTTGGTCTTTTCGAGGATCTCGGGTTTAAGATACAAAGAGTTTATAATATTGTGTTTTCTTTTGCACTCGGTACCGGTTACCGCCCATGGCTTTTCGACCGAATTGTTCGATTCCGCGGGAAGCTCGACCGGCTCCATCATCTGACCGAGCGTACCGTCCGCCAAAAGCATTGAAGGCATACGGTATTTATCGGCAAGATCAAAGGCAAGAGCGGTGAGATCAGCCATTTCCTGGACCGAATCGGGGGCTAAGACTATAAGATGATAGTCACCGTGTCCGCCGCCCTTGGTTGCCTGGAAATAGTCCGACTGGGAGGGCTGAATACCGCCGAGACCCGGACCGCCGCGCTGAACGTTGACGATAAGCGCCGGAAGATCGGAGCCTGCAATATAGGAAATTCCCTCCTGCTTCAAGGACACGCCGGGGGAGGAAGACGAGGTCATAACGCGTTTGCCCGTTCCGGCAACACCATAGACCATATTGATAGCGGCGATCTCGCTTTCGGCCTGCAAAAACACGCCGCCTATCTTGGGCATTTTCTTTGCCATATACGCGGCAACCTCGGTCTGAGGGGTGATGGGATATCCGAAATAATGCTTACAACCGGCACGGATGGCGGCTTCGGCGATAGCTTCGTTTCCCTTCATCAAAACCTTTTCGCTCATATCTTTCCCCTCCTTACTTTTCGACCGTTATTACGCAGTCGGGGCACATGGTAGCGCAAAAAGCACAGCCTATGCACTTCGACGGGTCGGTCATCTCGGCAGGAGAATGACCCTTTTTGTTGATTTTTTCTTTTGCTATCCTGATTATCTGCTTCGGGCAGGCGGTAACACAAAGTCCGCAACCCTTGCAGATATCGGTTTTAAAGGTAACTTTCGGCATTTTTGTTCTCCTTTTTTACCAATACTTCTTTTGAAGTTCAAGCCCAAAGACGTTAGGAAGATCGACCTCTTCGGCGAGATCCTTGCGGACGGTCGTCAAACAAACGGGAAGCCCCGAAAGATCCGAAAGCCTCATTGCTTCGGCGTTTGACAGAATTATACCTTCGGCGGTCGTTTCTTCACCCAAATTGGTGTTGTTTATTATCCCCGTAAAGGGAATATGCGACGCGTTTTCGACCTCTTTTAAAACCTCAAACGCCTCTTCGGCGCTCCTTGTGAGCGGGCGGTTGAAGTTGACGACGTAGAAGTTGTCAAAATCGTCTTCTTCCTTGACGTAGGGGGCAAATCGCCCTAAAACGTAGGCGCCGCTGTCGTCCCCGCCGATGTCGAAAACGGCATATTCGTCCTTTTTATTAAAGACCGAATAACTCTCGGCGGGAATGCTCGGAAGGTCGACGTTTGAATTTGCAAAGGGAAGGGATATTACCCTTACTCCTATATCTTCAAGCTCCTTTTCGCTGTCCTTTGTTCTGAAATAGGGATTGACGATATCGAGGTCGACAATGGTCGTTTTAAGCCCTTGCGCCTTTAAGTATTTTGCGTAGTTTACGGCGATATTGGTCTTTCCGCTGCCGTAATGTCCGCAAAACAGACTTATTCTTTTCATTATTTGTTAAGCCCGAGCGGGTAGGTCCAGCCCATATCGTCCTTGACGGTGCCGGTCTGGATGCCGTAGAGGTTGTCGTAGAGTTTCTGCGCGATCGGACCGACCTTACCGTCGGCAACCGTCATATCCTCGCCCTCGATGTTGAGCCAGCCGATAGGCGAGATGACCGCGGCGGTACCGCTTGCGAATATCTCCTGAAGAGTACCGTCCTTGCTTGCGGCGACGATATCGTCGATGGCGAGTTTTCTCTCGCTTACCTTAACGCCCCATTTTTTAAGAAGTTGGATAACAGAATCTCTTGTGATACCGGGAAGGATCGTTCCGGAATCGAGCGGGGCGGTGATGACCTCGTCGTTTATGCGGAAGAAGGCATTTGAGGTGCCTATCTCTTCAACGTACTTATGCTCAGCGGCGTCGAGCCATAAAACGTCCTTGCAGTCGTATTTCATAGCGTCCTGCGAAGCACGCATACCGCCGCCGTAGTTGCCGCCGACCTTGGCGTAACCCGTTCCGCCCTTGGCGGCGCGGATATATTTATCCTGGACGTAGATACGCGTGGTGGTGATACCGCCGTCGTTTGCGGCATAATAAGAGCCGGTGGGGCTTAAAATGATCATAAAGCGATAGTGCTTAGCGGGAAGGACCGAGAATGAGACCTCATCGCCGAAGATAAACGGTCTTACGTAAAGAGCCGTTCCGGGCGCCTTCGGTACCCAGTCGATATCCTCCTTGATGACCGCTTTAACGGCGGCGACAAGAAGATCGTCGGGGAGTTCGGGTATGCACATACGCTCGTTGGTGTTTTTCATTCTTTTGACGTTCATATCGGGACGGAAAAGCTGAATGTCGCCGTCGGGCGTGCGGTATGCTTTCATACCCTCGAACATCATCTGCGCATAGTGAAGAACGCAGGAAGCCGGCTCGATCGAGATCGGCTCGTGAGGAACTACCCTGCCGTCGTGCCAGCCCTGACCCTCGTCATAATCCATACAAAACATATGGTCGGTAAAATACTTGGCAAAGCCAAGCTTGGTCTCGTCCTGCGGACGCGGCTTCGGATGTGTTGTTCTTGTTACCGGAAAATTGTACTCCATTTTTTAGGACTCCTTTATAAAAAATTATAATTTGTAAATTTCGGCTCGCCTGTCGGCAAACACGTTTATTGATGATCTTATGTCCGATAAAACGTCGACGTTGCATTCGGCGGTGATGATCTCCTCTTCGCCATTTGCCGAAACGAGGGTCTCGCCCCAGGGGTCTACTATCATCGAGTTGCCGCCGTATCTGGTGTTTCCCGCCCTTCCGCAGGAATTACAGCAAACGGCAAACATC
>JAGAAE010000036.1 GCA_017615405.1 Clostridia bacterium
ACCGATTTACAGCTTATGTAAAGAACAAAAAAACAGCGCCGCAGCGCTATTTTTCGTCCGACTTAAACAGCAGCGATGAAATTGATCCTAAAAGAAGGACGAGCGATATTCCCGCCGCCGTGGCGGATAATCCGCCGGTCAGCGCGCCCAGCAGTCCGTCTCTGTCGACCGCTTCTTCAACGCCTTTTGCCAACGCGAAGCCAAACCCGGTCAGAGGAACGGTCGCGCCGGCTCCGGCGAGCTTTACGATCGGGGCATAAAGCCCCACCGCCGTAAGAATGACGCCCGTGACCACAAAGGCGGTCAGTATCCGCGCCGGGGTCAGTTTTGTATAATCTATCAAAATCTGCCCGATAAGGCAGATCGCTCCGCCGATCAAAAACGCAAAAAAGCATCCGATAAAAACGTTCATCCGATTTCCTCCCTTAAAGTTTCACGTGAAACATCAAGGCTATTATGCGTAAGACCGCTGAAATTATTCTTATTTTTTGATTTTGTCAAGATAGTCCTTGAAGGATTGCTCGGTTTTGTTGTCGCCGGGTTGATAATACTTTTTGTTTTTAAGGTTGTCCGGCAAATACTGTTGTTTGACGTAATGGTCCTTAAAATCGTGGGGATAGAGATAGTGCTGACCCTTTACCGCGGCGCCTTCGCCGTCAAAGTGTTTGTTTTGAAGTTGTCTCGGAACGGAGCCGACGTTCCCGGAATTCACGTCGGCAAGCGCCCTGTCGATCGCAGCCTCGCCCGAATTTGATTTCGGGGCGCTGGCAACAAGAATAACGGCGTCGGCAAGCGGTATTCGCGCCTCGGGAAGCCCGACGGCGTTTGCAATATCAACCGCCGATTTAACGATCGGAATTATTTGAGGGTAGGCGAGACCGACGTCCTCGCAAGCGCAGACCATAAGCCTTCGGCAGGCGCTCGGAAGATCGCCCGCCGCAAGAAGCCGCGCAAGATAGTGGAGTGATGCGTCGACGTCGGATCCGCGCATTGACTTTTGGTATGCCGAAACAATGTCGTAATGTTCATCGCCGTTTCGGTCATATCTGACAGAATTTCCTTCAAGAATCTGCTCAAGGATATCGTCGGTTATTTCGGTGTTTTTGCCCGATTCAGCAAGCATTAAGCCGAGTTCGAGTATATTTAGCGCCCGTCTGACGTCTCCGGCGGCGGCGCGGGCAATTTTAAGCGCCTTTTCATCGTCGACGGCGATCTTCTTCCCGTTTTCGTCACAAGCGATCTTTGCCGCCCTTTTTACGACGGGAACGATCTCCTCGGCGGAGAGCGGCTTGAATTCAAAAACGCTCGAACGGCTTAAAATGGCGTTGTATACGTAAAAAAACGGATTTTCAGTGGTTGAGGCAACGAGGGTAATGTCGCCGTTTTCTATATATGAAAGTAGTATCTGCTGTTGTTTTTTGTTGAAATACTGTATCTCGTCCAGATAAAGAAGTATCCCTTTGTCGGCGGCGATGGTGCCGATTTCTCCGATTATTTCCTTAATATCAGCCGTTGAGGCGGTCGTCGCGTTAAGATAACACATCTTTTTGCCGGAATTTTCGGCGATGATCCGAGCAACCGTCGTCTTTCCGACTCCGGAGGGACCGTAGAAGATCAGGTTGGGGGAGTCGCCCGATTCGACTATATTTCTGAGGATCTTTCCTTTCCCGAGAATCTCTTTTTGTCCCGCGACTTCGTCTATCGTCTTCGGTCTGACACGTTCGGCAAGCGGAGTTTTCATTTCTTTACCTCTTTTCGTTAGTATGGATGGCGGGGTTTTTGCATATTATTTACGGGTGATGATAATGAGAAAAACCGTATTTATCAAAAACGCTGCCGTTTTGACCTCGGCAGGGCTTGTTTTGAGGGTTTTCGGCATAGTTTTTAAAATATGGCTGACAAGGATGATCGGGCAGGCGGGGATAGGGCTTTATCAGATCGTCTTCTCTTTCTACGTTCTGGCAAGCACCTTTGCCACGACCGGGATACCGACCGCCGTTACACGGCTTTGCGGTGATGAAATGGGACGCGGCTCAAAAGCGGGCGTAAAAAGGATCCTTCGCTTCGCGATCGTCGTGATGATCGTTTTAGCCTCATTGACCTTTGCCGCTCTGTTCTTCGGGGCAAAGGTCATCTCAAAGAGCATTCTTTTTGACCTTCGGGCAAGTTTTTCGATCAAAATAATGGGCTTCTCGTTGCCGTTTACGGGAATTTGCTCCTGTTTTCGCGGATATTTTATCGCACGACGAAAGGCAACTCCTCCTGCGGTTTCTCAAATACTCGAACAGATAGTAAGAATTCTTTTTGTTTTTGTCGGTATAAAGACCCTCGGAGCCCTCAGTGCCGACGTTGTTTGCGGTGTTGTGATGCTCGGCGACGCCGTTGCAGAAGGGATCTCGTGCGGTTTCCTGGCGCTCGTTTATAAAAGCGATCTTTCAAAGCTCAAAAACACGGGCAGCGCGGCAATATCGACTCAAACGATCGTCAAAAGAACGGGCGAGATCGCGCTTCCCATCGCGGGAGGAAGGTATCTTAATTCTTTTTTGCGAACCTTTGAAAACGTTTTGGTGCCGAAAAAACTCGTTGCAAGCGGAAGTTCGGGCAATTCGGCGCTTTCAAAATTCGGTATGATAAAGGGATCGGCTCTGCCGGTCTTGTTTTTTCCCTCGACTCTGTTAAACTCAATGTCGATACTGCTTCTTCCGGAGTTGTCGGTCGCCAATGGTAAAAAACAGGGAATCGCGATAAAATCCACCGTTGAA
>JAGAAE010000037.1 GCA_017615405.1 Clostridia bacterium
CGCTTGAAAGTATATTCCTGACCGCCTTTGCGGTTTCGACCCCCATATTAACAAGGGTCACATCCTCGCCCATAACGGAAGCGACGGCGTCGGCTATAAGCGGGAAGTGGGTACAGCCGAGTATTATCGTGTCGACCTTGTTTTCGATAAAGGGAGCAACGTATTTTTTGACCGCCTCTACGGTAAGCGGATCGTTTTTGTCGGTAAAGCCTTCCTCGACAAGCTGAACGAGAAGAGAACCGCTGACTTCGGTGACCTTTGCGTCGGGCATAGCACCCATAATAAGCTTTTTATGAGCGCCGCTTTTTATGGTCGCGGCGGTGGCAAGGATCCCTATTTTTCGCGACCTTGTCTTTTCGACCGCTTCTTTGACCGAATGCGATATGACCTCGACGAACGGTACGGGGAGATCGTTTCCCGTATCGGGGGCTACCGATGAAACGGTGCCGCAGGCGGCAACTATCATCTTGACGTCCTTTGAAAGCAAAAATCTTTCGGCTTCAACGGCATAGCGCCTTATCGTGTCGGGACCCTTCGTTCCGTAGGGGACGCGTCCGGTGTCCCCGAAGTATACTATATCTTCATTTGGTAAAACCTTTATGATCTCTTTTGCAACGGTCAAGCCGCCGAGCCCCGAGTCAAAAACCCCGATAGGTCTTGGATCAGACATAAGGTAACACCGCCCTTTAAAAATGTGATTTAATATTATTATAATAACAATTCATAATATAATACCACAAAAATCCGCATTTTTCAAGATTTAACCGCCAAAAAAATTAAAAAAGAAACAAGACCTTCGAAATGCAAAACGATCAACCTTAAAAAAGCGGATATATGATCGAAAAAAGCAGTTTATTTCGTTGTTTTCCTTGACTAAGATACAATATATGGTGTATAATTGGTTTTGAATGATTTGAATTATCAGACGAAGGGAACGGATATTTTGGCTAAAAAGACGGTCGAATACGGTAACGAAAGCATAAAAAAACTCGACGGACCCGACAGGGTCAGAAAACGCCCCGCCGTTATTTTCGGCTCGGACGGGCTTGACGGCTGCGAGCATTCGGTTTTTGAGATCATATCCAACTCGATAGACGAGGCGAGGGAGGGCTACGGAAAGAAGATAATCGTAAGCCTTTATACCGACGGCTCGGTAGAGGTCCAGGACTTCGGCAGAGGTTGCCCGGTCGACTATAACGAGAAGGAAAAATGTTACAACTGGGAACTCGTTTTCTGCGAGCTTTACGCCGGCGGAAAGTATAACACTAACGACGGCGACAACTATGAATATTCGGTGGGTCTTAACGGGCTCGGTCTTTGCGCGACGCAATATTCAGCCGAATATATGGACGTTGAAATAAAGCGTGACGGGATGATTTATTCCCTTCATTTTGAGAAGGGATTCAACAAGGGCGGACTTAAAAAAGAGCCGTACGACGGCAAGGATACCGGGACAAAGATAAAGTGGAAACCCGATCTCGACGTCTTCACCGATATAAGTATCCCGAAGGAGTATTTTCTTGACGTTTTGAAGCGTCAGGCGATCGTAAACGACGGACTTTTATTCGTCTTCAAAGAGCAGCAGGGCGCGAGATTTATCAACACCGAGATCCGTTTTGAAAACGGCATTTCCGACTACGTTGCCGAGTTTGCGGGAGAGGAAAAGCTTTCAAGCATCCAGGTCTGGCGCACCGAGAGAAAGGGAAGAGACCGCGAGGACAAGCCCGAATACAAGGTCAAGATCAACGCGGCGCTCACCTTCTCGAACACTAAAACCTTAAAAGAATACTATCACAATTCCTCATGGCTCGAATACGGCGGCGCCCCCGAAAAGGCGGTAAGAAGCGCATTTGTTTCCCAGATCGACGCATATTTGAAGAACTCCGGGAAATATAAATCGGGCGAAAGCAAGATAACCTTCTCGGATATTGAGGAATGTCTCGTCCTCGTTATATCCTCATTCTCGACACTTACTTCCTACGAAAACCAGACCAAAAAGGCGATAACAAACAAGTTCATCGGCGACGCGATGACCGAATTTTTAAGGCATCAGCTCGAGATCTACTTTATCGAAAACAAGGCGGAAGCCGACAAGATCGCCGATCAGGTCCTTATAAACAAGCGAAGCCGCGAGAGAAGCGAAAAAGAGCGTATCAACATAAAAAAGACCCTGCAAACGAGCAATTCAATGGTCGACAGGGTCCAGAAATTCGTAGACTGCCGAAGCAAAGACGTATCCGAGCGTGAGCTTTATATCGTTGAGGGTGACTCGGCTCTCGGCTCCTGCAAACTCGCCCGCGACGCCGCTTTTCAGGCGGTTATGCCGGTGCGCGGTAAGATACTTAACTGCCTTAAATCCGAGTATGATAAGATATTCAAAAGCGAGATAATAACCGATCTTTTGAAGGTTTTGGGCTGCGGCGTTGAGGTAAAATCAAAGGCGAATAAATCCCTTTCAAACTTTGATATTTCGGCGCTGAGATGGAACAAGATAATAATCTGTACCGATGCCGACGTCGACGGATTCCATATAAGAACGCTGATACTCACCATGATCTACCGGCTTATGCCGACCCTTATAACCGAAGGAAAGGTCTTTATCGCCGAAACTCCGCTATATGAGATCGGGACCAAGGATATGACCTATTTTGCCTACGACGAGAACGAAAAAAAGGATATCCTTGAAAAAATCGGCGACGCAAAATATACCATCCAGCGTTCAAAGGGACTCGGTGAAAACCAGCCCGATATGATGAACCTTACAACTATGAATCCGGAAACGAGAAGGCTTGTCGAGGTGCTTCCCGAGGATGCCGAAAAGACGAGCGAAATGTTTGATCTTCTGCTCGGCGACAACCTTGCGGGAAGAAAGGATTATATTTCGGAAAACGGCTATCTTTATATGGAAGATGCCGACATAAGTTAAGGCTTTTAAGATGCTTTCAGGATCAACAGATAAAGGACGGTCTTTTAATGGCTCCAAGAAGAAAACAATCAGATGAAAAACCAAAAAAGAATAACAAGGCGAACGCTTATATTGCCGGTGCCGGAACGGTTGTAAAGCAGAATATAACCGATACGCTCAAAACCAATTTTATGCCCTATGCTATGAGCGTTATCGTTTCGCGCGCGATCCCCGAGATCGACGGTTTCAAGCCTTCCCACCGCAAACTTCTTTACACTATGTATCAGATGGGACTTCAAACCGGCGGGACCGTAAAATCGGCGAATATCGTCGGACGAACGATGCAGCTTAACCCCCACGGTGACGCCGCGATTTATGATACGATGGTTCGTTTATCCGAAGGCAACGGAGCGCTCCTTCACCCGTTTGTCCGCTCAAAAGGATCCTTCGGCAAGGCTTATTCAAGGGATATGCAGTGTGCCGCCGCGCGTTACACCGAGGCAAAACTTGCCCCCATTGCCGCCGAGCTTTTCGAGGATATCGACAAAGATACGGTCGATTTTGTCGACAACTACGACGCTACGATGAAGGAGCCGGTCTTGTTCCCGGTGACCTTCCCGACCGTTCTTGTCAACACCAATTTAGGCATCGCCGCAGGTATGGCAAGCTCTATTTGTTCCTTTAATCTTAAAGAGGTCTGCGAAACGACCATTGAATATATAAAGGATAATGATATCAACGTCGCCGATACCCTTTTGGCCCCCGATTTTTCGATAGGCGGCGAGCTTTTGTATGACCGGGACGAGATAGAAAAGATCTACGAAACGGGCAGAGGAAGTTTTAAGGTGCGCGCGGTCTACACCTATGATAAATCCAATAATTGCATAGACATAACCGAGATCCCGCCCACCGCCACGAGTGAGCAGATAATCGAAAAGGTCGTCGAACTTGCAAAACTCAAAAAGGTGACCGAGATAAGCGATATCCGCGATGAGACCGACCTTGACGGTTTGAAAATAACGATAGATTTAAAGAGGGGAACAGACCCCGAAAAACTGATGAAAAAACTCTTTAAACTGACCCCGCTTCAGGATAGTTTTTCCTGCAATTTCAACATTCTAATAGCAGGCTCGCCGCGGGTAATGGGCGTTAAAGAGATCATCTCGGAATGGGTCGCCTTCCGTGAGGAATGCGTCAGAAGAAGGGTCTTCTTTAAACTCTCAAAAGCAAAAAATAAGCTCCATCTTTTAAAGGGTATGGAGAAGATACTTCTCGATATTGACAAGGCGATAAAGATCGTCCGCGAGACCGAGGAGGAAAAAGAGGTCGTCCCCAACCTTATGATAGGATTCGGGATTGATGAAATCCAGGCGGAATACGTCGCCGAGATAAAACTTCGCCACCTTAACAAGGAGTATATCTTAAAGCGTTTAGCCGATATTGAAGGGCTTCAGAAAGAAATCGAGGA
>JAGAAE010000001.1 GCA_017615405.1 Clostridia bacterium
AATCGACGACCCTGTTTTCACGGATAAGGTTAACCTTGATCTGACCGGGATATTCAAGTTCGTCTTCAATACGGTTCGCGATATCGCGGGCAATGGTAACCATTTTATCGTCGCTTATCATCTCGGGCTTGACGATGATACGGATCTCACGTCCTGCCTGGATAGCAAATGCACCTTCAATGCCGTTAAAGGAATTAGCGATTTCCTCTAACTTTTCAAGACGCTTGATATAACTTTCGATGTTTTCTCTTCTCGCACCGGGTCTTGCGGCAGAAATGGCGTCAGCCGCCTGAATTATGCAGGCAATGACCGATTTTGCTTCGACCTCACCGTGATGCGCGTGAATGGCATTAACGATGATATCGTTTTCTCTGTATTTCTTCGCGACTTCAACGCCGAGTTGGATATGAGAGCCTTCCTGCTCGTGATCTATCGCCTTTCCGATATCATGAAGAAGTCCGGCGCGTTTGGCAAGATTGACGTCAGCGCCGAGTTCGGATGCGATAATACCCGACAAATGGCAAACTTCTATCGAATGGTTCAAAACGTTTTGACCGTAACTTGTTCTGAAATGGAGACGTCCCAAGAGTTTGACAAGTTCGGGATGAAGGTTATGAACACCCGTTTCAATGAGCGCTTTCTCACCTTCGCGCTTAATGACCGCTTCAACCTCGGCGGTAGCTTTCTGAACGGTCTCCTCGATCCTTGCGGGATGGATACGTCCGTCCTGAATAAGTTTTTCAAGCGTTACCCTCGCGATCTCACGACGAATAGGTTCAAAACTCGAAACGGTTATCGCCTCGGGAGTGTCATCGATGATAAGATCGACGCCGGTAGCGTTTTCAATGGCGCGGATATTCCGTCCTTCTCTGCCGATGATCCTTCCCTTCATTTCGTCGTTAGGCAATGCGACGACCGAAACGGTCATTTCAGAGGAATGATCGGCAGCACAGCGCTGGATCGCTCTGCCGATTATCTCTCTTGCAATTGTTGCTGATTCATCCTTTGTCGTTTGCTGGAATTCGTTGATACGTACCGCCTTTTCATGAACAAGCTCTCCGTCTAAGATTTCAAGCAAATATGCTTTTGCCTGCTCTTTTGAGTAGCCGGAAATCTTTTCAAGCATTTCCATCTGGCTCTTTTTAAGGGTCTCGCATTCTTCGATCTTTGAATCGATCTCTTTTGCCCTTTCAGCCAATTTTTCTTCTTTTGCTTCCAGATTGTCTGTTTTTTTGTCAAGTGTCTCTTCTCTTTGAAGGAGACGGTGTTCCTGACGCTGGACCTCGCTTCTGCGCTCTCTCAGATCCTTTTCGGTTTCCTGACGCAACTGATGGATCTCATCCTTTGCCTCAATAAGAGCTTCTTTTTTACGGGTCTCAGCGGTTTTCAATGCGTCGTTAAGTATTCGCTTTGCTTCTTCTTCGGCGGATCCGATAGCCTTTTCGGCAGATTTCTTACGAAAGGCCGAACCGCAAGCAAAGCCTACTATACCGAGCACTACCGCGACTGCGGCGCCTATAATATACGGCATAGGCTTATTTACCTCCTTATATGAAAACGGTGTTCTCGGACGGATAATAATTTATATAGTGTCCGACGGGAGCCGTCGCTTTTCTCCCGATTACAGTTTTGTAGCACCGAATGCTACGCCGGATGCCGAAATCCCGCTACCGAATTCGGACATATCCCGACAAAATAAATTGTATCATTTTTTTCGGTCTGTGTCAAGAAAATAATACAAGTTATTGTATCATATTTTACGATAAACACAATTTATTGACATTTTTCGACAATTATGTTATATTCGTATTGTATTTTTTTGAAGGGAATGTTAAGATGACAAGTTCAAAGCGCCACGCAACATATCTTCTCGCGGTTTTTGCTCTTTCGGTTATCATCAGACTCTTTCAGATAACTGCATACGCCGACAATTCTTTCGGCGTTGGACTGATTTGGTCTTATGATCAAAATACACATACTCTTTCTATCTCGGCTTCCGGCGAGCTTAACGAGATGCCGGATTTTGACGACCCTGAAAACGATCTATTATCCGATGAACTTCCACCATGGAACAACGTTATAAACGACGTCGAAACGGTCAGGATAGAGAATGGTGTTTTGAATATCGGAATGAACGCATTTTACGGATCAAAGTCTTTAAAAACCGTTATTATTTCCGACGGTCTTACGATCATCGGGTCGGGCGCTTTTTCAAAGTGCAGCGCCTTAAAAAGCGTCGTTTTACCGGATACCCTCAAAAGCATCGGCGCCGATTCATTCGCCGAGTGTATTTCACTTAACGATCCCTTATTTCCCGTCAACCTGAACGTTATAGGTTCGGGAGCATTTTCCGGTTGTATTTCCATAAAGAACTTAAGACTGTCACAAAACGTCACAACCATCATGCCGCTTGCATTTTCCGGCTGCGGCAACGTCGAAAAGATCGACGTAAGCGACAAAAATCCCGTTTATCTTTCGATCGGTAACTGCCTTATCGACAGGAATAAGAAATCACTGATCTTCGGCTGTAAAAATTCCGTTATACCAAGCGACGGAACGGTTACAAGCATTGAACCGTATGCGTTTTACAATTGTAACGGTCTTGAAAGCATCAACGTTCCGCAAATTAACGGGAACAAATTTCACATCTGCGAAGGTGCTTTTGCAGGATGTTTGTCACTGAAAAACGTTCGATATTTCGGAAATAAAAGTGAATTGGAAATATTGCTTAAATACAACACGGACAATAACAACGAGCCGCTGAAGAATGCTGATCGCCAATGCTTCAA
>JAGAAE010000038.1 GCA_017615405.1 Clostridia bacterium
AGTCGACCTAAGCAAAACAACGGAGTTTTTGAAAGTGAAAAGTTCAAATTGACATTCAGTTGCGCCGCCATTAGCGAATAATACGAACCCCGACAATCAAAAATCGAGGTTCGTATTTTTCTTTGCGAATGACTATTTCGGAGTGAAACTCAACGTGTTAAAAAAGCGGATTTAGCCAATATATTCACCCAAAAACCATGTTGCGTTTTTCGACATTATACTATATTTCTTTTTTGCGATTGATAAGCAAACCTACCACGATCGCCGCTACGGTATAGACGATAAACAACGCAATTCCCACAGGCAACAGTTTTGTGTCGGATACTGCCGAGGTAAAGTTTGAAAAGAGCGAGTCAAGCCAATAGGACGTTAATTTGACGTTTTCGCTTTTGATAAAAGCATCCCCAAGCCCCAATACCAAAGACACTGCCATAGGACCAATAATGTTCAAAGCAATTGCAGAGCCTACCTTACCGAAAATAGAAGAAATGGCAAAGAAGATCGCGTGATAAGCGCAGATACCCAATAACTGTCCGAAAATGATCATTGCGACATTATCCGTGATCGCAAGAGCGTTGCCCCAAACTGAATTGGAATAAGCATAAGCAACCAAAACCGTAAGAAGACTTATTACGAACACCGCAAGAAGAGACACGACATATTTCGCGAAATATACAAGAGTTCTGCTATATCCTTTGGCGTAGATGTTTTTGATCGTTCCGTTGGAATAATCCTCTGTAGCAAATAACGCAACGAAGATCCCCACCAAAAGCGTATACGTCCCCGAAAGCGCGCCCTTGCTAAACAAATAAGCTGAGAAAGGCTGCACCGTTTCGCCGTTTGCTACGAGCGCGTCATTGATCGCTTTACTCGTAAGACCCGAGATGATGACAAAAGCAAAACTGATGAGGGCTATGATATAAAAATACTTGGCTTTTATCAGTTTTTTAAATTCAAAATTAAGCATTTTTTTCATACTTACCTCCCAATCCTTTCGATGAAATACTCTTCAAAGCCCGAGTTAGACGGAGAGAGTGCGTCTACTATAATACCGTTTTTCACGAGCAATTCGTTGATTGCTCCTGCATTCTCGAAATGATCAAACATAGTAATGGAATCCTCAGTAACATCATATCTATCAAGGAGTCCTTCTGCTTTTAAGACGGAAACCGCTTTTACGACATCGCTGACTTTGATATGTAGGTTTTGTTTGCATCTTTCCATCAGCTTATCAGCGGCGATCTCTTCCACCAATCTCCCATCATTGACGATTCCATAGGTCGTCGTGATCTTCGCCAGTTCATCCAAAAGGTGAGAGGAGATCAGGAATGTTACGCCCCTTTCCTTATTGAGTCGCACGATGATATCCCTGATCTCTTTGATTCCGGCGGGATCCAGTCCGTTGATCGGTTCATCCAAAATAAGAAGTTCAGGATTGCCGAGCAATGCAATGGCGATGCCCAGTCTTTGACGCATACCGAGAGAAAAATTGCCCGCTTTTCGGCTACCGACTTTACCCAATCCGACCAAAGAAATGATCTCTTTTATCTCTTTATCGGTGCCGCCATACAGGAGAGAAAACAGTTTCATATTATCATATGCAGAGGCGTTTTTATACAGCCCCGGCGCCTCAATAAGCGAACCGATTCTGCTCCTTTGTTTGTTCAAATCTTTACTCCCAAACAAAGTCATCTCTCCTTCCGTCGGATTGATAAGCCCCAGAAGCAGCTTCATCGTCGTAGTCTTCCCCGCACCGTTCTTTCCGATAAAACCATAGATATCACCACGCTTGATGTGCATCGTTACATGGTCTACCGCAAGTTTGTTCGGGAAGGATTTCGTTAAGTTTTTCGTTTCAACAATGTAGTCCATTCTTTACCTCCTAATTGTCTTTATTCTGTTTTTCTATCCTCTTTTATCGTTATCGATACCAAGCCTTATCTCGCAAATATTCACCCGTTTTCTATTGACTTTTCGACGAGACAAGTGTATCATAAAGAAGTCGATGCGTCAAGTGTCTCATCGCGCCCCAAAGAAAATGAGACACAACGGAGGAAGTGTATCATCATGAAGAATATGAACAACGCCGAAAAGAACAGCTATGTCAAAAACCAAATCACAAATACCTTGTTGGAAATGATAAAAAAGCAGCCTTTTGCGCAAATAGCAGTAAGAGACCTTTGCAACGAGGCGGGTGTAGGGCGAGCGTCTTTTTATCGCAATTATGAAACTAAGGAAGATGTTCTGACTGCCTATATCATAAAGCAATGGCGAGAATATGAAAAGCAAAACAGACTGAAGGAATATAATCTCGATAATATGATCCGTGTACAATCTTATTTTGAGTTTTGCTATTCCATGCGCCCTTTAAACGATACTCTCATACCGCAGAAACAGGAAGGACTTATCTTGAAAGCCTATGAGATCATTATGCCGAATTTGGACCAAGAGGAATCAAACGAATCCTTTGCCATGTCATATATGGCATTTGGTCTTTTCGGCGTTTTTATCAAATGGGCAAAGAGCGGTTATCAGCAGACTCCAAAAGAGATGGCTGAAATCGTTATCACGGAGGTTTTTAAGAATTATCATATAGAAGGTCTATGATAAAAAATGTTTGTAAATAATCTTCTTTTTCAAACTCCGAAAAAAGTGCATTTTTACATTTTTTTCGTATTTGACAGTTAGATGTGTCTTTATATATAGACAAGTCGGAGCTTGCGGCGGCAACATCACCCCACAAAGCGGCGGTGCCGCTTAGTGGGGAACCCCGAATGCCGCGCCGCTTCGCTCCGAATATAAAGACACTAAAAAAGACCGAAAAAGTGACCGAGAAAACTTGCTGATTTTTACCCCAAAATATCTCATTTGTTTTG
>JAGAAE010000039.1 GCA_017615405.1 Clostridia bacterium
ATATTAGATTTTCCGACAAAGGATATCCCGTTTTGCTCCGATTTTGTAAATCCAATAGATGTTATAATGAGCGAATACAACCCCGATATTATTTTCACTCATCACCCTTTTGATACCCATCAGGCACATGTGGGTGTAAGCAATGCTACGATAGCCGCCGCAAGAAGGAAAAACACCGTGTTTTTCTATGAGCCTATAACCCCTTCGGGAAGGTCTTATGTCGCATTCCGCCCACAACTTTATGTTGATATTGCATGCACCATAGAAAAAAAGGTTTCCGCCCTTAAAGAACACACCTCGGAATACAATAAATTCGGAGGCGAGGACTGGATAACGGGGGTTCAAAGCCGCTGCGGTTTCCGCGGATACGAAATTGGTAAAAAATGGGCAGAGGCGTTTGAGGTTTTACGACTCGAAATGAGTTTTGACCAAAAAACATTTTTGTGATTTGAGAGGGAAAAATGAAAGCATTTAAAGATTTAACCGTTCTTGTTACTGCTGCCGGAAATCAATATATGCTCGGTATGGCAGAGTGCCTTCACGATAACGGTGAACGAAACATACGAATTGTCGGCGTAGATATGACCGAAGATGTTACCGTTCTTCAAATGATGGATGCGGTTTATAAAACGAGCCGCGCAACTTCTCCTACATATATCGATGAACTTCTCGATATATGTAAAAAAGAAAAGGTCGATATCATTATGCCTATAATGTCGGCAGAACTTATAGCTCTTGCTGAGAATAAGGATCGTTTTGCAGAGATAGGAACAATCGTTTCAATATCAAACATTGACTCCCTTAAAATTTGCAACAACAAATATAACCTTTATTCTTTTATGAAACAGCAAGGTCTGACTGTACCGAAATTCACTAAAATAACTACCTTTTCCGAATTTGACGATGCAATTAAATATGTGGGTTATCCCGAAAAAGGCGTTTGCATAAAAGCCACTGAACTTAGCGGAAGCAGAGGCATAAGAATAATCGACCCCACCAAATCCCGTTATGATATTTTGTTTGGTGAAAAACCGAATTCTTTTTTCACCTCATATGAAGAATTAAAAGAAATCCTTTCGGGTCACGAAGAACTGCCCGAACTTATGATAATGGAATATCTGCCGGGCGAAGAATTTTCGGTCGACCTCGTTGCCGACAACGGAAAAGTTCTTTACATGTGTGCGAGGCAGAGCAATTCAATTCTTGCAAGCATTCCCCAGACTGCAACCACCTTTCACGAGCCTAGGGCGTATAAACTTTGTGAAGATATAGTAAAGGCTTTACATTTTGACGGAAACGCCGACTTTGACTTTAAGTACGATGAAACGGCAAGCCGGTCCTTATGGAGATCAATCCTCGCCTGGCGGCGACAATGGCTATTTTCAAGCATGCCGGAATGAACCTGCCGTATCTTAGAATAAAGCAACTTCTCGGCGAAGAGTTGCCCAAGATAGATCCAAAAACCGGCGTTATAATGAAGCGCAGATTTCTCGAAATGTTTTCCGAATAACAATTAGGAGTTTACAATGCCGAAAGTAAGTTTGATCATACCTATATACAATGTCGAAAAGTATCTGCCGCAATGTATTGAAAGCGTTCAGAATCAGACCCTTAAAGATATCGAAATTATATTAGTAGACGACGGATCCCCTGATAGTTGCGGGAAAATCGCAGACGAATATGCAAAAAAGGACGACCGCATAAAGGTCATCCATCAGGAAAACAAATGGCTTGGCGGTGCGAGAAATTCAGGGCTTAAAATAGCTAAGGGTGAATATATTTCCTGCATTGATGCCGATGATTATATTGCTCCGTCCTTTTGCGAAAAGCTAAACGCCTTTTCCATAAAAGAAAACCTTGATATTGTTTCTTTTCCGTTTTTTATTGTAAACAATGCCGGAAAAGTTCTTGAAACAACCACAAAAGAGGCTGCTTTTGCAGACAAATCCGGTTTCTACGGCGACGAAGTCCAAAAAATTGTTTTTCCAAAACTTCTTAAATCCTATGATCTTAACTTTAATGTTTGTTTCTTTAGCAGAAAAATAATTGACAAAGGCTTCCTTTTCGACGAAGACATCCGCTATGCCGAGGATTACGAGGCGGCGCTTCGGGTCTACAAGCTTGCCGACAGCGTGGGATACTTAAACGAGCCGCTTTACTACTACCGCCAGAATGATGAATCGATAATGCACGTCATAAAATTCGAGCGGTTGGGTCAAATCATCCACCTTTTCGATCTTCGCGAGGCGTTCATAAAGGAAAATGGGCTCGAAACGCCCGAAAACCTTTATAATTCGGCACATCTTCTTATAAAGCTCCTTATCGAAAAATTTCCGTTTGTTTTCGGAACAAAGGACAAAAAATACTCGCTTAAAAAACGTGAGATAAAAGAAACCCTTAAAAACAAGAGCCTCAAGACAGCCCTTTCGCGCATCAAGCTTAAAAACCTTGATATGGGACTTTTCGGAAAGCTTTGCCTTATAGGACTTAAACTCAACCTCCCTTCCCTGATAGTCTTTATGAGCAAGAGATACCTTAAAAAATCATCCTGATTTCTTCGGAGGAGATATAATGACCCTCGACCAATCCGTTATAATAAACCTCGTAAAAAGTGCGATAACCGGCGAAACGTTCTCCGTCCCGGAGGATTTTTCCGTTTCCTCTATCATTGCCGCCGCAAGGCGTCATAAAATTGAAAATCTCGTTTACTATGGATTGACCGCCTGCGGATATGACAATTTGGCAAAGGATTTTCCGAATTTTAACAACGCAGTTTTAAAGGGCATCTATATCGACCAAAAGCAGGCGTTTTTGTTAAATCTTCTGACCGAGACCTTTCAAAAAAACGAATTCTGTTTTTCGGTTTTAAAGGGTCCTCGGCTTAAAAAGCTTTATCCAAAAAGCGATATGCGGGAAATGTCCGACCTTGACGTTCTTGTAAAGGTCGACCAATTTGACAGGATAAGACCTGTTTTGCTTGATCTCGGTTTCGTTGAACATGAGGAAAGCATCCACGAAATGATCTGGACCTATCAGGATCTGAAGATCGAATTTCACAAACAGCTTATCCCGTCGAACAACAAGGATTATTTCGCCTTTTTCGGCGACGGTTGGGATTTTGTCAAGCCGACGCATGACGGCTCCTTTGAGTATGAAATGTCAAAAGAGGACGAATTCCTCTTTTTGTTCGTTCACATCGCAAAGCATTTTCGTGACTCGGGCATAGGCATACGGTACGTTATTGATCTGTGGCTTTGTCGAAAGGCTTTTTCACTTGATGAAGAACACCTTGAAAAGAACTTTGAAAAGCTCAACCTTACAAAATTTTATCATAATTTTTTAAAGACCACGGACGTCTGGTTTGAGGGCGCAAAAGATTCGGATATCACGTCTTTTATGACCGATTATATTTTCAGTTGCTGCGTTCGCGGAACAAACGAAAACAGCGTTCTGTCGACCGGGCTTTTAGCCAAAAAATACGGCAGCGTCGTTTCGGGCAAAAAACTCACCTTCCTGCGGCTTGTTTTCCCCGATTTTCGCAGAATGACGGTTAAATATCCGGTGCTTAAAAAAGCCCCCGTCCTGCTCCCGTTTTGTTATATCGCCCGATGGTTCGAGGCGCTGTTTTTCCGAAGGGACACAATCTCCAAACACACAAAAGAACTCGAAATGCAAACCGACGAAAACATAAAAGAATACGAAGAAAATCTTAAATTTATGGGCATTGAATACTGCTTTGAAGAAGATAAAAAATGACGGTAAGTAATTATCCTTACCGTCATTTTTATTTGTTGTTAATCGCCCGAAAGGGCGTCTAAAATAACGTCTTTCGCAAGCGGTTTTGCGTTTCCGTGCTTGACAAGGGACATCGTAACAAGCGCCAGCAGCATAAACACGACCGCGTAGGGGAACAAAACGCGCTCTTTCCATTGCGTATAGTCAATAAGAAATCCGGAAAGAAACGGGGTAACGATCTGCGCCGCCATGGAAAACGTATAATAATATCCCGTATATTTGCCCAAATTTTTGCCCTTGCAAAGCTCAACGACCATCGGGAAAGAATGAACGTTTATGGTAGCCCAGCCGATGCCGACGACCGCAAAAATGACGTTCATTACGGTTGCCGGTGTGTTTTTACTGATAAAGAAAGCGGCACCGAAGCTTGCGATCATTATTATTATCCCGATAATAACGGTCGCCTTTCTTCCCGCCTTGTTGGACAAGATACCGAGCGGAACAAAGGATATGATCGCGGCGACCGTTGCGACGGTTGTATATCCCGCCGATGCGCCGAGACCCTCGCCCCACACCTCCTGGCTATATCTTGAAAGCATTGTCGTTACCGCGTTGTAGGCAGTAAACCAGAAGAAAACGGAAACCAGAATGAGAATAAGGCTTCTTTTTTCACCCTGCGAAAGTTTTGTATCGTCGGTCTTTTCTTCTTCATCTTCCTCGTCGACGACTTGTTTCAACCTGTTTTCCTTGACAAGCGCGACCATCACAAGAACGC
>JAGAAE010000002.1 GCA_017615405.1 Clostridia bacterium
GATTCGCCGCTTTTGATATCGCCGAATTCCTGCCTGAAATCCCTGTTTTTGCCGAAATCTCCGGCAACGTCGATCGGTTCGATCCCGTCGCCCGCGGAAAAGTAGAGCGAGGCGGATTTATAAAAATCCTTTACCGATTTATCCTGTGATAGGGTAGTCAGGGTATCAAGAGTTACCTCATTTTCTCTTGAGGATGAGTTGACCGACGCCGTTATCTCCATATCGTCGGCGTATTGCTTTTTAAGCGTTTTATTTGCCTGTCGGATAGAAAGCCCCAAACAGGACGAAACAGATAAAAGGACAACGATAAGTCCTATAAGAATGTTTCTGCCCTTGGCTCTTGATATGCACCGAAAAGCGTTTTTAATGATATACATAAATATCGCCCTTTCGTCAGTTGATGGATAAATGATACCTTTAATTATTTACGAAAAAATAACGAAATTATTAACAAACGGTAAACTAATAAAAATATAGGTCCTCATTGTTTTGAAACAAGAGGACCTGAATTCCGGACGTCAATAATTAATTTTCGGGTTATCGGTTCTTTCCAGCAAGTAATCTGTCGACACGTTAAAGTATTCTGCAATTTTTATAAGTTCTTTAAGACCCGGCTCGCGCTCGCCGGTTTCATATCTGCTGATAGTGTTTTGATTGGTGTTAAGATCGAGCGCAAGTTTCACCTGAGAAATACCTTTTTGTCGTCGAAGCTCTTTTAACCTCATAAAAACACCCCTTGATTTTATTATCCCATTTTGGTATAATAAAAATATCCCGATTTGGGATATCGAGGGAGGTATATTATGGAAGAAAACATTTTAATTCGAGGGGTTTTTAACAGGTGGTCTCCGGGGAATGTGATTATGCTTTGTAGCGGTATTGTGGTATTTCTGACTGATCTTGTTCTTCCGATGAATCTCGGTTCAGATATAGACTCAAGTCGTATAATGTGGTCATTATTTCTTGGAATTGCCCCCATCGGCTGTTCTTTATTTGATCGTTTCAATTTGAGGTCTTGCGAAATAACAGTAACGGATAAAAGAATTTATGGGGAAACTACAATGAGTAGGAAAATAAATTTTCCCATAGAAACTATTCTATCGGTTGAAATGTGTTCGAATAACGGTTTTTTCATTATTACAAACTCAGAAAAAGTTAAATTTGTTTACTGTGAAAACTGTATAGAAGTTTATAACGTTATTTCACAGTTGATTTCGCAACGACATTCCGAAGAAGTCTCTGATAATTGATAAAAAATTGTAATGTCCATTGCAAAATGATTGCCTTATGTGGGCTATACGTGATATAAAATGCCAAAGTCCATTTCCGGCGTCGGAGTTTGCAATACGGTTATTGAAAGACTGAAAACAGCCCTCTATCCAGAGAGCTGTTTTCAATTTTCATAAAGCCTTTTATAAAGGTTGATTATCTCGTTTCTGAGGTTTGCGTGGTCGGGGAGTTTCAGTTTCGGATCATGTTCTAATATATCCGCCGCCGCCATTCCGCAAAGTTTAAGGGTGTCGCGGTCGGCGAAAAGATCGGCTATCTTCAAATCGGGAAGACCGTGCTGGCGGTTACCCAAAAAGTCGCCCGGGCCTCGAAGTTCCAGGTCCTTGTCGGCGATTTTGAAGCCGTCCCGGTTTTTAACTATGACCGAGAGTCGCTCCTTTGTGTGAGGACTTTTTGAATCCGAAATAAGGATGCAGGTCGACTTGTATTTCCCGCGCCCGATCCTTCCGCGAAGCTGATGAAGCCCCGAAAGCCCGAACTTTTCGGCGTTTTCAATGACCATGATCGCGGCGTTCGGAACGTCGATACCGACCTCGATGACCGTCGTTGATATAAGAAGATCGATAAGCCCGTCGGAGAAGTCCTTCATCACCTTTTCTTTATCCTTCGGTTTCATTTTTCCGTGTAAAAGACCTAATTTATAATCGGAAAATTCACCGGTCGAAAGGGAATTGAAGTATTCTTCGGCGCTGACGACCGAACCGTCCTCATTTTCCTCAACGAGCGGGCAGACGATATATCCCTGCCTGCCCTCGTCGAGGTGTTTTTTAATGTATTTGTATACCCGCTCGTGAAGCGAGCTTTCCACAAGATAGGTCTCGATGACCTGCCTGCCCTTGGGGTATTCGTTTATGACGCTGATATCAAGGTCGCCGTAGATTATGAGCCCGAGCGTTCTCGGTATCGGGGTAGCCGACATAACGACGGTGTGCGGATTTTCGCCCTTACCCGACAGATTTGCCCGCTGAGCCACGCCGAAACGGTGCTGTTCGTCGGTTATGACAAGCCCCAAGTTGTTAAAAAGCGTGTCCCCGGTCAGAACGGCGTGGGTGCCGATAACGATATCGTAAGCGCCTTCAAGTATTTTTTCTTTTAAAATGCTCTTTTGCTTCTTTGTGACCGAGCCGGTAAGAAGGGCGACCGTTATCCCTGTGCCTTCAAGCATTTTGGAAACGGTCTCATAAT
This sequence comes from Clostridia bacterium, assembly GCA_017615405.1. Taxonomy (GTDB): domain Bacteria; phylum Bacillota; class Clostridia; order Oscillospirales; family Acutalibacteraceae; genus UBA737. The sequence goes on from JAGAAE010000002.1 coordinate 2,476, forward strand.
GCTGTGTCGCCAAAACCTCGGTGGGCGCCATAAGAGCCGACTGAAAACCGTTTTTTGCCGAGACGTACATAAGCGCGGCGGCAACGGCGGTTTTCCCGCTTCCGACGTCACCCTCGATTAGTCTGTTCATAGCGTATCCCGACGACATATCCTTTAAACAGTCGTCGACCGCCGATAGTTGAGCGCTCGTCAGCGTATACGGCAAAAGCCCGTAGAATTCTTTGCGGCAATCATTCTTTATAACGGTTTTTGTAGGCGTCTTTCTTTTGCCTTTTAAAAGCATTAATCCCGTTTGAAGAATGAAAAGCTCCTCAAAAACAAGCCGCTTTTTCGCCTCTTCAAAGGCGGCATTGCTCTTCGGGAAATGGATATTGGCTATCGCATAGTCAAGGTCGCACAAACGGTAGCGTTCTTTAAGCCTTTCGGGCAGAGGATCATCACCCGCCGACGCCGAATCAACGGCGGTTTTGATGAGCTTTCTTATTGCGGTCGAGGTTATTTTGGACGACGCGGGGTATATAGGCTCGATGCCGGTGTCGTTTACGTCCCTGATAAGCGGAGAGGAAAGCCCCGGTCGGGCGAGGGTGCCGGTGATTTTTCCGAGAAAGAGATAAAAACTTCCCTCGTGAAGCCTTTCGGCGAGGTATTTATTGTTGAAAATGCTGACCGTCGCATATCCCGTTCCGTCATAGATATCGAATTTGAAAACGGTCATATTTTTTCGGATATAATGCTCGCTGACAGGGGTGATTATTTTGGCTTTAAGGCATACTTTTTCCCCGTAGTTACAGTCGCGGATCCTTGTGATTTTTGAAAAATCCTCATAACCTCTCGGATAATAACGCAAAAGGGCACCGACAGTATCGATGCCCAGGGATCTCAGTATTTCAGCGCGTTTTTCGCCTACGCCCTTTAAGTACCTTATTTCACTTAAAGCGTTCAACATAGTATCACTCTACCGAGATAATATAGTAGTAAACGGGTTGGTCTCCTCTGATAAATGTAATTTCGAGCTTTGAACCGTATTTTTCGTTTAAAAGATCCTCAAGCTCTTGCGCCTGCTCGTCGCTGACGTCCTCGCCGTAGAGAACGGTCAAAAATTCGCTGTGCTTTTTGACCATCTGTTTTATAAGTTTCATGGCGGATTTTTGAAGGTCGGTATCGACAAAGGAGATTTTGCCTTCGAGCATATTCAAAAGCTCGCCTTTTTTGATCTTGAATCCGTCAAAATCGGAATCCCTTGCGGCGAAGGTTATCTGACCCGTTGCGATCTTTTCCGCCGCCTTCTGCATTGCGATGGCGTTTGTTTCGGAGTTCTCGTCGGGATCAAAGGCAAGACACGCGGCAGTTCCCTGCGGAATGGTCCTTGTCGGGATGACGATGACCTTTCTCGTGCTGATCGGGATGGTCTGTTCGGCTGCCATAATTATGTTTTTGTTATTCGGGAGCACGAAAACGGTCTCGGCGGGGGTCGATTCGATCGCTCTTAAAATATCGTCGGTACTCGGGTTCATGGTCTGACCGCCGCTTACGACGGTATCGACGCCGAGTTCCGAAAACAGCGCCGAAAGTCCGTCGCCCGCCGCAACCGAAACAAAACCGTAGGGATTCGTTATCGGGACGGGTTTTATTTCTTCTTTAAGATCGGCGGTTTTGGTCGGACGCTTTTTGGCGTTTTCGGCGTCATGCTTCGCACGCTCGTGCTGATCGCGCATATTTTCTATCTTTAAATGAACGAGACCGCCGAAGGTAAGGGCGTTTTCGATCGCGTTGCCCGGGTGGTCGGTGTGAACGTGGACCTTTATTATTTCATCATCGTCAACAACGACGACGCAGTCGCCGATGGATTCGAGGTAAGTTCTCAGTTCCGACGGCTCTTTTTCGCAGGACGGGTCGCGGTTTACGATAAACTCGGTGCAGTAGGTAAAGGTTATCTCGGCGTCGAATTCGCCCGCGGCATTGTATGAGTCGTCGTCGGTTTCGGCGGGGGCTTGTGCTTCTTCGACCTCTCCCGCTGGGATGATGATACCTTTTTCAAAGACCGACATCATACCTTCAAGTATCAGAACGTAACCCTGACCGCCGGCATCGACAACGCCGGCTTTTTTAAGCTGAGGTAAAAGCTCCGGCGTATTGGCGAGAGCCTCTTTCGCGCCGGCTATCGCGTCGGCGAAAACGGTCAGAACGTCGTTGCCCGCATTGAAACTTTCGGTCGCCTTTTCGCTTGCTACCCTTGCGACCGTAAGGATGGTGCCTTCGGTGGGCTTCATTACCGCCTTGTAGGCGCCTTCAACTCCGGCGGCAAAGGCGGCGGATAAATTTTCCGCGGTAAGATACTCGTCATCGCCGATACCCTTTGCAAATCCTCTGAACAAAAGGGAGGTGATAACGCCCGAGTTACCTCTCGCACCCCTTAAAAGGCAGGAGGCGTTTACCGAGGCTATCTTTCCGGCCGTTTCACCTTCGAGTTTCGATATTTCTCTTACGGAATTTGCAAGAGTCATCGACATATTCGTTCCGGTATCACCGTCGGGTACCGGGAAAAATTTCAGTTCGTCGACCTTTTTCCGGTTATTTGAAAGGTTGTTGGAAGCAGATATTATAGCATCTCTTAAAATGTTTCCGTTTAACAAGATAAAAAACACTCCTTAGAACATTTAAAACAGAATTATTCCTTGATCCCGTCAACCCTGACAATAACACGGTCAACGTCTATATCGGTGATATCTTTAACGACGTATTTTACCTTCTCGGTAATGCTTTTTGCCATCGCATTGATATTCATACCGTATAAAACTTCGATATGGATCGTAACGTTAATCTTATTGGCGGTACCTCTTACGGATATGCCGGTATCGATCCTGTCGGATCTTAACAGCCGGTTTAATTTCTGGCGCTTAGTACCGGGTACCATCCCTACGACACCGTAGCAGGACGTGACCTCGCTGCCGATAAGCTTGGATAAATAGTTTTCGGAAATCGTAACGCTGCCTAATACGTTTTCATAAAAAATCATAGCAATCTCCAATCTGCCGAGATGATCCGGCGTAATAAAGTTTTATGTTGTCCTAATTGATTTTATAATCTTCGATCGATAAGAAAACGTCGCTTTCGCTCGCGGCGATATTTTGAATGCTCTCGTTTGAGAACAAAAGCCCGTGCTTGAAGAGAAGCGGGATCTGGGGCATTTCGGTAAGAAGCGTACCGGCGACGTCGGTTATGGAAACGGTGCCGTTCCAGTATTCATCGTAGATAAGTTTTACGGGATCGTCTTTTGTCTCTTCGGCGGTTTCGCCGTCTTCCGTATCTTCTTTATCTTCCTTGTCTTTCTCACCGTCTTCGGGCTTTATTTCGGTCAGCCCGTAGGCAACCGATCCGCCCTTTATGACGAGCGGCGACATATCGAAGTTCGGCAGGATCGAGACCTCGCCTAAATAAAGGTCGAAAGCATTGGTCGAAATAAGATTGAGAAATTCGGCGTAAGGACACTCGACGACCTTTATCTCAATACCGGCGGACTTGAGTTGCGAGGCAATGAGTTTCGCGGCGAGAAGCTTTGAATTGCTCTCCTTGTTTACGAGCAGCCTTATAACGAAATGCTTTCCGTTTGCATCGACGTAATAGCCGTCGGTATTTTTATCATTATAACCCATTTTCTTCAAATTATCAACAGTTATTTCCAAATCGGATGCGGGTTTCAATGACTGGAACGCCTTCGTTTTCGTAAGCGCTGAATTAAAATAACCGGCGGCGGGCGAGGCGGAATTGAAAAAGGCGTCTCTGCATAGCGCCGTCCTGTCAACGGCAGAGGATATCGCGTATCTGAAATACTTTTCCTTGAAAGCGGGAGAGGAGGCGTTTATCCCGAGATAAACGAGGGTATTGAGGTTTATATCGGTCCTTTTTCCGCTCATTCTGATGATATTTTCGCCCGACAAATCGGAATAGTAAAGGTCGGTCGCACCGATCTCAATATAGTGTGATACCGAGTCGTTGTCGGGGGCGTGGATGAGTTTTATCTCTTTGATATCGCCCTTTTTTCCGTGATAGTTCCCGTTTTGCGCCAAAACGAAAGCGTCGTCGGTCGGGGTGTATCTTCCGCAGCCGACCGGTGTTTTTAAGTTTCCGTCCGAGTCGGTTGCTTTATCGCTCCCGGATTTCAAAATCGGAAAATCAAGAAGACTCACAAAATACGGGTCGGGTCTTGAAAGGGAGAATGAAACGGTCGTGTTTGAAACGGCGGTTATCGAATTCACCTCGTATAGATGGCTCGAATAAAGCCCGCCGTAATTCTTGGCTAAATTATATGAATATATAACGTCGCTTGCCGTGACTGCCGTACCGTCGGAAAAGACGGTGTCCTTGATGGTGACGGAACAGGTCTTGCCGTCAAGTTTTACCTCCTTCGCCAGACGGTAAACTGGGTTCAAATCGTTATCGGTCAGAACGAGAGGCTCGAAAATAAGCCTTGTAAGGAGGCGGTTGTTCTCGGTTTTGGCGGTGTAGGGATTAAGTGAATCGGTCTTGTTGAAAAGAAGGGTCATTGTGGACGGGTTGTGCGTTTTGGCTGCGGTTTCGGCAGCCGAAGGCGCCGCGGCCTTCTTTTTGCTTTTTTCACAGCCGCTAAGACAAAGCAAAACGGCGAGCGCAAGTATAATCGATATTGATTTTTTTATCATTTGATCACCATTTTCCACTGTGTCTTATATGCAAAAGCTTTCGACGCTTATTGTATGTCCCGCTTTTTCGTCGATCTCGAAAACGCATCCCGAGATCATACATTTTCCGTCGGCAAACTCGAATTTGTCGGTCTTTTTGTCCCTCATTCTCGATATGATTATATCCTTTTTGACCCCGAGGACCGAGTCGACGGGTCCGGTCATACCAATATCCGTTACGTACCCCGTTTTACCCGGAAGTATCTGTATATCCGAGGTCTGGACGTGTGTGTGGGTCCCGAAAAAGGCGGATACTTTTCCGTCAAGATAGAACCCGAGCGCCCTTTTTTCGCTCGTTGCCTCGGCGTGAAAATCGACGACTATGACCGACGCTCCGTCATTTTTCGCCCGGTTTATAAGTTCGTCGGCGGCGAGAAAGGGATTTTCCGCCTTGGGATTTTCGATATAAACCTGCCCCAAAAGATTGATGACGGCAACCGAGTATCTCCCCTTGTCTATCAGGGCATAGCCTCCGCCGTATTCGGTCTTTATATTATCGGGTCGTAAAACAAACGGGTTTTCGTCAAGTACAGTGTGCAGGCTCTTTTGCCTTAACGTGTGGTTGCCGCCGGTTATGACGTCGGCGCCGGCACTGAATAAAAGCGAGGCGTCCGACGCGGTGAGCCCGTTTGAAACCGAGGCGTTTTCACCGTTGACGACGGTGCAGTCGATATCGTATTGTTTTTTCAGCTCAGGGATATAGTGAAGCGCCGTTTCGACCCCGGCGGGTGAACAAACGTCGCCGATACAAAGCAATTTCATAATATGCGGTGTCCTCAAATCTTATAAGGTATAAATAGAATAACACATTCAGAGGTTAAATTCAATGTTTTTCGGAGCCGCTTCATCAGAAAAAGCCGATTTTTTTAAAAAATAGAAAGTGAGTAAAAACGAGGAAA
>JAGAAE010000040.1 GCA_017615405.1 Clostridia bacterium
GCGAGAGGATAGAAACATGGGGTCTCTGGGTATTGATCGGTATTATCGTAATAGGAGTCTTCCTCGCTTTTAAATATTCGATCGTCAAAGAATACGTGCTCGTGAACTCTCCCTATTATAACTACAAATACGAATGGCGAACCACGTTTAAATTCCTGACTTTTTTAACAACGATATTCATAACCGCCGTTACCGCATTTTTTCAGTATTGCATTTATCACATAATTGCATTGTTCATAGCGTCATTGGGAAGTATCGTTCAGCATACCAAGATCTCCGCCGACGTTGCCTTGTTCAATGCAAGGGCAGAAGATTCCGAGGAAAAAGTATCGTACGGTTATAAAACTGATCCTAATACCTTTGCCGGTACGCCAAACGCCTTTAACGGTCAGGTGACTCACTCGTGGAGATGCCCGCATTGCGGAAATATGATAAGCAGTTCTGTCTGCCCGCATTGCGGCGAAACGTCGGCACCGAAACAAAAAGCACCTGCATACGAAGTGACCGTTTCGCAGAAAATCTGTCAAAACTGCGGTTGTAAAAATCTCGCATCTATCAGAACGTGCACAAATTGCGGTCAGCCGCTCAATTAGTGAACGGCGATCGGTCAACCATTACGGTATTAACGCAAAGTGCGGACGAATTATTTAATTCGTCCGCGCTTTTTTACGTTCGTTTTTTGATTTTTCGGATGATAGGTTTAACTATAAGGGCTATGCGATGTCGGATAAATTTATATATCCGTATCAGAATCGGTATCTTATATTTCCTGTCAACGCTCTTTAAGAGGTTTTCCGCCAAGCAAACGCAGTGATAAAAATCCTCGATCGATACGGTTTCGGTCGCCTTATGTTCGTTTTGATAGCCGATACTTACGTTGACACCCGCCGCCTTTTTGCAAAGATAGAAAATATCCGAGCCGCCGTCCTCTTTATGCCTATTATAGCCTGCCGAGTCGAGAAGATCGGCAAAACATTTCGGGTTTTTAACGGCGTGGAACATATATCCGTCCTTTCCCCAAAGGTCAAATGACATAATAAAGGCATGGTCGTTTATCCGCTTTAAAAGTTTTCTGTTTTTTGTGAGAAAAGAGGCGCCGATATGCGAATTTTCCTCGCCGTCTATAAGCAGCAGTGAATTGCCGCTGTCCCTTAACAGCCACAATGCGGCGCAACCTGCACGGTCGTCGGCACCGATGCCGACCTTTTCGCGCTTTGATACCACATAACTCTCTTTAATATCAAAATCCGCCGGACGGTCGACGCCTTTATAGTTTTTATCCCAAACGGTGTCGACGTGGGCGGTGAGAAGAACGGGATTTTCGTTTTTGCCCGGAACGAACAGATATCTTTGATTGGGTTTTTTACCCTCAACGTAAACCGCGCCGGGCAGTTGTGAAAACCGTGAGAATATTCCATCCGTTTCGCTTAAAGGCTCGCTGAGAAATGACAGCAGTGCTTCCCTTGCGGTTTGAAGATCCATTTTTTCACGCCCTTCATAAAATGCTTAAAGCGGACAGCCGATGGCGACTGCCTGCAAAAATTATAAAACGATCGATTCGCCGGTCATTTCTTCGGGCTGCTTGAGTCCTAAAAGTTTAATAATGGTCGGCGAAATATCGCAAAGCCTGCCGCCTTCGCGAAGCTTAACTTCCCTGCCGATAACGGCAAACGGAACGGGATTTGTCGTATGCGCGGTAAAGGGTGAACCGTCGGTGTCTACCATGCGGTCGGCGTTGCCGTGATCGGCGGTAAGGAGCATAACGCCGCCCATTTTAAGGGTACTGTCCTCCACCCTGCCGACGCAGGTGTCGACCGTTTCGACCGCCTTGACAGCGGCATCGAAGATGCCGGTATGCCCTACCATATCGCAGTTTGCGAAATTGAGGATAACAACGTCGTATTTGCCGCTCTCGATCGCCTCACAAACCTTATCGCAGACCTCAAACGCGCTCATTTCGGGCTTTAAATCATAGGTCGCGACCTTCGGGGAATTGACGAGGATCCTGTCCTCCCCCTCAAACATGACCTCGCGCCCGCCGTTGAAGAAGAAGGTTACGTGGGCGTATTTTTCGGTCTCGGCGATGCGAAGCTGGGTCATCCCCTTCTTCGACAAAAACTCGCCCAAGGTATTTTCAAGGCTCTCGGGCTTGAATGCTATCTCGACGTTGGGCATGGACGCGTCATACTGGGTCATACAAACATAGTATACCTTCTGCCTGCCGCCTTTACGTTCAAAGCCTTTAAAATCATCATCGACAAAGGTTCTCGTTATTTCCCTTGCCCTGTCGGGACGGAAGTTGAAAAAGATAACGCTGTCACCCGATTTGATCCGCTCAGTGCCTTTTATAACGGTCGGAAGAACAAATTCGTCCGTAAGGAATTTTCCTTCTTCATCCTTCACGGTATAAGACCTGCGAACGGCAGCCGCCGCGTCGTCGGCAATAATCCCTTCGCCGTAAACAAGAGCGGCATAAGCCTTGCCGACGCGCTCCCACCGGTTATCTCTGTCCATACCGTAGAAGCGCCCCATAACCGTAGCGACCTTGCCGCAGCCGATCTCTTTGAGTTTTGCCTCGAGCTCGTCTATATAATCGGCGGCTGAGGCGGGCGGAACGTCGCGGCCGTCCAGAAGACCGTGAATGAAAACGCGCTCTAATCCGCTTTGTTTTGCAAGTTTTATGAGGGCGTAAAGGTGGGTATTATGCGAATGAACGCCGCCGTCCGACAAAAGCCCCATAAGATGAAGCGCGCCGTCGTTCTTTTTGCAGTTCTCGATCGCACCTTTGAAGGCTTCGTTTTCGAAAAAGTCACCGTCGGATATCGACTTTGTTATCCGAGTCAGTTCCTGATAAACGACCCTGCCTGCGCCGATGTTGGTGTGTCCGACCTCGCTGTTGCCCATCTGCCCGTCGGGAAGACCGACGTCAAGCCCCGACGCGCCGATCTCGGTCACGGCACATTCCCTGAAAATCTTATCAAGGCGGGGAGTATTTGCCGAAAAAATTGCATTTCCGCTTGTTTCCCTGTTGATACCGAAACCGTCCATTATGGTTAAAACTACGGGTTTTTTCATAATTTTTCTCCAATTATCATAATGTTTGCGGCTGCCCCGAAAAAGGCAACCGCATTTTTAAAATGGTTTATTATTTGCTTGCGGCTTTAACGATTATCGAGAAATCCTCCGCTTTAAGCGAAGCGCCGCCGATGAGTCCGCCGTCAACGTTGTATTTAGAGAGAAGCTCGTCGGCATTCTTGGCGTTCATCGAGCCGCCGTACTGAACGGTGACGGTCTCGGCGACGTCCTTGCCATAGGCTTCGGCGATGGCGGCACGGACAAAGCCGTTGCCCTCGTCAGCCTGATCGGCGGTGGCGGTAACGCCGGTTCCGATCGCCCAGACGGGTTCATAGGCGATTATAACGTTTTTAAGCTGATCGGCGGTAACGTTTGTAAGCGCCATCTTGGTTTGGTATTTAAGAAGTGTCTCGGTATAGCCGAGTTCTCTTTGCTCTAACGTCTCACCGACGCAGACGATCGCTTTAAGACCGCCGTTTAATGCCGCAAGGGTGCGAAGGTTGACGGTCTGATCGGTCTCGCCGAAATACTGCCTTCTCTCGCTGTGACCGATAACGACGTATTCGACGCCGCATTCTTTAAGCATATCCGCGCTGATCTCGCCCGTATAGGCGCCCGACGCCTTGAAGTGAACGTTCTCGGCACCGATCTTGATATTCGAGCCTTTGGTCGCCTCGATCGCGGCGGCTATATCAACGAAAGGAACACACAAAACAACGTCGCAATCAGCGTCCTTGACAAGCGGTTTCATTTCGTTTATAAGAGCGGTCGCCTCGGAGGGCGTTTTGTTCATTTTCCAGTTACCTGCAATAACGGTTTTTCTGACTTGCTTGTTCATATTATTCTCCTTAATATCCTTTGGCGTTATATCCGCCGAAGTTTTATTATTTATCGCTTAATGCGGCAATTCCCGGAAGTTCTTTACCCTCGAGGAATTCAAGCGAGGCGCCGCCGCCCGTCGAAATATGGGTCATCTTATCGCCAAAGCCTAACGTGTTGGCAGCAGCGGCACTGTCACCGCCGCCGATAACGGTTACCGCATCGGAATCGGCAAGCGCCTTTGCGACGGCAAAGGTGCCCTCGGCAAGGGTCGGGTTCTCAAAAACGCCCATAGGTCCGTTCCAGACGACCGTCTTTGCTTTCATAACCTCGTTTGCGAAAAGCTCGGCGGTCTTGGGACCGATATCAAGGCTCATCATATCATCGGGGATCTTATCGGCGTCAACGACCTCTACGTCGATCGCGGCATCAATGGGATCCGGGAAACTCTTTGCTATCTTGCAGTCGACGGGGAGAAGGATCTTAACGCCCTTTTCCTCCGCCTTTTTAAGCATTTCCTTGCAGTAGTCAAGTTTTTCGGCGTCAAAAAGCGAGGTGCCGATGCCGTAGCCCTTTGCGGCGAGGAAGGTATACGCCATACCGCCGCCGATGATAAGGGTGTCAGCCTTATTAAGAAGATTTTCGATGACAGATAGTTTGTCGGCAACCTTTGCGCCGCCCAAAATCGTAACGAAAGGACGCTCGGGGTTATCAACGGCACTGCCCAAGTATTTAAGCTCTTTGCCGATAAGATAACCTGCAACGGCTTCGTCAACGTAGGAAACAACGCCGACGGTCGAACAATGCGCTCTGTGAGCGGTTCCGAAAGCGTCGTTTACGAATATATCGGCGAGGCTTCCGAGTTCCTTCGAGAAGGTCTCGACGTTCTTGGTTTCTTCGGCACGGTAGCGGGTGTTCTGGAGAAGAACAACGTCGCCGTCCTTCATAGCGGCGACCGCCGCCAATGCATTCTCGCCGACAACGTTATCATCGGCGGCAAAAACGACCTCTTTGCCGAGAAGTTCACCGAGTCTTTTTGCGACGGGGGCAAGTGAAAGTTCCGGCTTTGGCTCACCCTTCGGCTTTCCGAGATGGGAGCAGAGGATAACCTTTCCGCCGTCGTTTATAAGCTTCTTTATTGTGGGGAGCGCGGCTACGATACGGTTTTCGTCGGTAATAACGCCGCCCTTGAGCGGAACGTTAAAATCACAGCGAACGAGGACTTTTTTGCCCTTGACCGAGATATCGTCAACGGTTTTTTTGTTAAGTGCGTTCATTAAAATACATCCTTTCAGTTGTTAAAATATTCACATATTCTATTTTACCATATTTTTGAAATATTTCAACCTTATATTTTGAGAAAATAAGAATAAAAAAGACCGATTTTTTGTAAAAATCAGTCAATTTTAAAATCTTCGGGTTTAAAATCCTTTTTCGGCGAGGAAGACTTCGGAACGCGCTTTAAAACGTCATACTTAAAATGAATACAACGGTCGCTTTTATCCATAATCCCCTTTTTGCGGCAAAAAACGTCCTCTAAATACTCCGAAACGACGCCGTGAACACAGCAGTCACAGCGGCGGTTTTCTTTTTTGTTATAGTATTTGTTTTTCATTTTTTCATCCCCTTATGTGTTTTAAAAAGGATAATATCCCGCTAACTATTGTAACAAATCTTCTCTTAAATTTCCACCCCTATTTTTGCCTTCGAGCGATAATATAAGCATGATCATCGAAACGACCGCAAAAAGCGAGACGCAAAACCTGTCATAATAAGGCATTACTACCGCTTTTTGAAGGGCGGCGACCGGAAGGGATATTTTGAATATTTTTATAAAAACATACGTAAAAGCAAAGGAAAAACCCGCGTGAAGGAGCCTTGAAATAAGAAACGGTTTTATCCTGACGGCTCCCTTCATAACCGAAAGGATCTGCAAAATAACGCTTACCCCGCCAAAGCCTAAAAGCATTGACAAATACGGCAGGCTGTGATCGTCGTTTACCGCCGTGGTTATCTCGAAAAAGTCGGTCAAAAACGCAAGTTTTGTGCCTGAAAGGTAGGAATTGACCGCCGAAAAAAGGATGACAAAACCCGCGATATTTATAAGCACCTGCGCCGTTTCGGCAACCGTTTCGCAAAAAACGACGGATATCGGTTTTTGATAAGCCGCGCCGCAAAAACCGCCGCCTTTACTGATTTTCGGAAGAAAAACAAGAAATCCCAAAACCGAATAAAGGGCGCCCGACGCATAGAGCAACAGACCTGCCTTCTGCGAGCCGAAGATTCCCGTTCCGACCGCCGTTATGATAAATCCGACGCCGCCGTTTACACAAAAAAGCGAGAGCATCTCACCCTGCTTTTTGGTTATCGCGCCCTCTCTTAACGCGTCGCTTATCAGTTTTGCGCCGATAACGTAACCTCCGATCAATGAAAAAAAGAAGATGAAAAAAATACTGCTTTTTTGCCCTTTCCGGAGGTCTTTTAAGGTGGTTTTCATCACAAAAGAGGTCATAAAGGTTATCGGAAAAAGCGAAGGGACAAGGACGGACGAAAAATAAAAAAGCCCCGCTCTTATCGAACCTGTCGCCCTTTCGGGGCAAAAGATAAACGCCGATATCAAAATAGATGAAAGCGCAAAAATAAACAGATTTCCTATCTTCAAAAAAATCACCCGCTTTATTTATATGTTTAAAAGAATTATCATCATTCTTTTTTCATATAGTTTACCGAAAGGATGTTTTTTATATGAAAAGCGACTGTAAATTCATACCGCCCAAAGGTAAACAGAAGATCCGATTTTCGGGCGGCGAGATCTTTACGTCAAACAGCCGTATCGAACTCTTTTCAAACAGAGAACTGATCCTGGAAGGGTGCCTCGGGGTCACGCAGTTCAACGATAACTATATAAAACTATCCTTAAAGGGCGGCAGCCTCATCCTCTACGGCAGGGACTTTGATATAAGCGGGTTTTCGGAAAAAACCATAACGGTGCGGGGATTTATTGAGTCGATCGAGTTTTGTTTGGGAGATAGCGGCGATGTATAATATTTTTCTTTTGATATTCGGACGTTTAAAGATCGAGATAAGCGGCAGTCAGATGGAAAGATTTTTGAACTGTGCGGCAAAGAAAAAGATCCCCATAATGGACCTTCGCTACAAAAACAAGACCGTTACCGGGAATATCTCACCAAAATACTTTTTAAGGCTCAAGGACGCCCGACGCGGCATAGACGTCAGGATCCGGATACTCAAAAAAAGCGGCATGATTTTCAAGATAAAACCCCACCGGGAGCGCGTGGGGTTTATTGTCGGTTTTCTCCTTTTCCTTACGATACTTAAATTTCTCTCGCTCTTTGTCTGGGGTATCGAAATAAGGGGGAACAAGACGGTTAAAAGTGCGGATTTAGCCGAAATATGCGCCTCGCTCGGCATAAAAAACGGTCGCCTTCAAAGCTCGCTCGATCCGAAGACCCTCGCCGACAAGATACTTCTTGCCGA
>JAGAAE010000041.1 GCA_017615405.1 Clostridia bacterium
CATGACATTGATGACCTCTTTGGTGCATACGCTGTAGAAGTCGCATTTCTCGCAGTCGATCACGGGCTTCGCAGGGAAACCATCCTTCGAGACGGACATGTTCTGGATCTCGGAATACTTCCTGTCCACTTCTTTCAGGAACCTGTCGAGGGCCTGTCTTCTTACGAGGACATCCTTCTCACCGCCTGCGATACCCATGTCCATGATATCCAGGACCACTTTGACCGCATTTGCGATCGTTTCCTTCTTGACATTCGTGAATATCCTGGCGATAGCGTTTACGATGTTGTCCATCTGATCTCTCCATCCCGATGCGGGACCGTTGACGGCACCTGATATCTCCTGGATGAATCCGGAAATATCATTCTTAATATTATCCGAACGGAGTTTCAACCCCGTGAGCCAACTGCCAATCATACGCATCCTGCTGACCTAAGAATCCGTGAAGGTCGCCGTCTTCAAAGTCCCAGATAATTTCTGAACCCTTACCGAAGGTAATGGTGTACTGATACTGATCACCTGTCGGAACATAAGTGGCGGTGACAACCGTTCCCTCAATGGTTTCATCCTGGGTAGCGGTAAAGGTAAGACCGTCAAGTGTTCCGGCATTCGGATTTGACATCTCGAAGCTGAATGAACTGCCGTCAAGATAAACGTCAAATTCGCCGATCTTGGAAACAAATTCAAATGTAGTCGATTTTCCGTAAGGAAGAACGGTAGACGCCTGAGCAAAGTTGAGGGTTTCCGGATTGGCAACGGTGATTGCCTTTTCGCCTACAACATTTCCGCCGGAGATAACCCGGACGGTAACGTTACCGGTTTTGCCGTTTGATACGAAAGTGCCGTTGTTTACGGTACCGAAGGTATCATCGGAAAGAGCCCATGAAAGATCATTAGGCATATCCATAGCATAACCGTGAGTATCGATGGCATTTGCGCCGAACGTATAGGTTGTGCCCGGTGCAAAATAGTCATAATCAGAAGTAATATCAACGTTGTTAAGCACTCCGGTAGGAGCAACGTTGGAAACAACTAAAACCGAGTTAAGGGTTGGACGCTCAGCACCGTCGCAGGGAACGCAACGGCAAACGAGGTCATCCTCACCTGCACGGCGTGTTACGAAAGAAGAAGAACCGCCGCCGTCGCAGTTGAAAGCCCATTTACAACCGAGGGCGAGCATTGATTCTCCGAGCTCATAGTTGTTAAAGCCCTTGGAATTGTTAGCACCACGTCCGTCGTTCATAAGAAGAACGAGAGTACCGTCTTCCTTAACGCCGACCAGGGAACGTGCAGCCATATCGGAGGTGCGTTCCTCTGTCTTTGTGACGAGTTGACCGTTGTTAACTACCATTGCAAAGTTAGCACCGATTGCCTGCCACTCATCACCGCGAAGACCTTGTGCATGAGTGCGAAGCTCACAGGTACATTCGCCTGTAACCTCATCCTTGTAAACACAGAGCATAGTTTGGCAAGCACCGGAGTGGAAGTTGTTTACGCCGCCCTTTGCGTCAACAAGCACCTGACCGTTATAAACAAGATAAGAATACGGGGCATTGTTGTCATACGCAAGAGCTGTGTTCATAGCTCCGACAACCTTATAACCGAGAGTGGTATCATAGTAGTTAGCCACGTTGGTAACGCCGGCTGCCTGCTGATTTTTCATGTTTGTAGGATCAGCTGCAAACTTATCAATACCGTAGTATCCCGGTAAAATGGATACATCAGGGTTGGACGGGTCAACCTCAATGATATGAAGGACCTGTCTGCGGTTGCCTGCGGCGTTATTGAGAACCATTTCGGTCTCGGTAGCCGCGCCGGGAACAAGTGTGTAATCTTTTTTCGAGATTACGTTGTAATAACCGTTTGTTCCGAAGTTCGTGCCGTCGAAAGCAACGTTATTCTCAGACCAGTTCGGAATAGAAGCGAACACGGTCATGGGAATCATGCCTACGAGCAAGAACGCCGTCAAAACAAAGGCTATTACCTTTGAAAAGGTTTTGCTTTTCATGTCTTTTTCTCCTTTTAAATATATTTATATCACACCCGAAGGTGATAATACCGTTATTGTTTTTTCGGCAATTCAAGAAAATCGCCTAATTTTTTGTCCCATTCTTCGGGGATGAATTTTTCAAACCCGGATGCGGGGAAAAAGGTGAGTTCACCGAAGTATACCCGACCTTCGCTTATAAAGAAGTCGACTCTTATAAAAGGTATATCCTTTGACAAGGTTTCGGCAAGTCCGATCATATCTTCGAGCTGCTCAGGTCTCGGAATATCAGTTCCGGAGTTCGGATGAGAAAGCCTTTTAACCGGTAAATGGGTCCAGTTTTCATCGAAAAAGTCTTCGGTCATCCCGCTTTTACCGAACCGGTTCTTGCAAACTAAAATCAATTTCACCTTGCCGCCGAAACAATGAAATTTATAATCGGGAAGATCATCGTCAACCGTTTCAAGGTATTTTTCGGCGATTATGCACCGTTTTACGTTTTTATAGGGCCATTCCCTGTTTATGGCATAATAGTTTTCCGAAAGCCCTTTTTTGAGCATCGCGACGATACACTTCTTTTCCTTTTCGGACAGCTTTGATTTTGCCTTACATATATACATACCCGTTCCGGAATTGTGATTGCATTTAAGGACAAACTGTTCGGGCAGTTTTTCAAAATTGATTTCTTCGGCTTTGTCAAAACAGAAAAGGGTCGGGATGATATATTCCTTGCCTATAATACCCGCCGTATAGTCTTTCGCAAGTTTTTTATCGACCATAACGGTATATTGAGGTGATCTGTCGTTAAGTTTGAGCCACTGGAGTTTTTCGTTAAACGAAGTCGGATCTTCGACGTCGGGTTTTTCCCCTGAAAAGAGCCTGTATAAAAATCGGATGACGGTTTTATCGGGCAGGAAAGACAGGAACTTATAGCCGCCGGAATAATAGCCCTTTAAAAGCGCCTTCTTGAATATCCCCGGCATCATTCAGCCCTCGCCTTTTCTTTTTCGTTCTGATAGTGAGCCATCATAACGCCCATCAGTATCCAGATACCCTTACCGTAGAACTGCACCATTCCGTAGCCCATTATCATACTGATGAGTACCAAAACGAGTAAAACGTTTGAAACCGGATCCTTGTATTTTATCCGGAAAAACGACCACCATATATACCTTGCAAACGGGACATAAAACAGTACCAGTCCGATAAATCCGAGACTTACGAGAAGCTCGACCATATTATTGTGTGAATATGAGTTGATACGGGTCACGTATGCAAAACTTTGCAGCCCCAGACCAAAGGGATTTTTATGATAAAGATCGAGACCTATCGTGATAAACTCTTTACGGACGTTATCACTGTATGATTCGCCGGTGGCGAAAAGGGTCAGCCGTTTAAGAACGGTGGAAAACACCGGTAACTGGATCATATTATAAAGAATGATAAAGGAAAGCGTAAGTATCAGAAGTCCCATCCACGCCTTTTTGATCCCGTATTTTATAAAGACTATGAACAAAAGTCCCAAAGGGATCATTATTGCCGCTTTTTTGGATCCGCTGCTGAAAGCAAAGACGGTCAATGCAAAAATCGCCGGTATATGAAAGATTTTTTTGTTTTCAAGGAAATAATAGAACGCGACTACCGCTGCCTGAGAAAAAGCCATTCCGTACGTGTTTTCGTTTGCTATCTCTCCGCCGAGCCTTGCGCCCGACATTAAAAGACTGAAGTATTGCCCCACCCCGTAAACGGTCAAAGAATAAACCATCAAAGCAAGACCGGAAACGTAAATTGAAATAAGATAAATGTTTATGTTGTCGATCCTCTTTATATATAGGAAAACAAAAACAAACAAGCAAAACAGCTGGATCTGGGTGATGAACTGGGCGTAGGAAACGCTGTAGTTATACGACCAGAAGAGAGAAACCGCTTCTAAAACAAAGAACAACAGCGGAAAAATCATCAAACGGTCTACGGTAAAACGTTTTTCAAGGCTGATTATTACAAGTTCGACAAGAAAGAACGTCAACATCGGTATTTTTGACAGGAAGAGCATTTCGGTCGTAGAACCGAAAACACTATTGAAAACGACCGTCAATACAAACAGGACCGTTTCAATATCATAAATACCGAATTTCTTTTTGATTCTCATCATTTACACTCCAGCAAGAACTCTTCCCACTTATTATATATAACGTCAGGCGCAAAACTCAGGGCTTTTTTTCGTGCGCCGTCGCCTAATTTTTCGGATAACGCGCCGTCGCTCAAGACCTTTGACAACGCTTCAGCCATTCCGGCGGTATCATCACATCCGACAAGCAATCCGTCGTCGCGGTCATCTATCAGCGACCTTGGACCTCCGCAGGGACAGTCGGTCGATATTACCGGTAACCCGACCGCCATAGCCTCCATAAGCGCATTGGGCAGTCCTTCATATTTCGAGGAAAGGACAAAAACGGCGGCACCTGAAAGGATCCCGGTCACGTTGGATACCTGACCCGGGAGAAATACCCTTTCCGACAAGCCGAGACCGGATATATGATCTTCAAGCGTTTTTCTGAGCGGACCTTCGCCGTATATCATCAGGTCGTTATCCGGGAAGTTGTCCTTAACCATATTGAAAGCATCTATAAGCATCAGGTGATTTTTCTGATCGAACAATCGTCCGACGGTGACGATATTCTTGCGCTCTTTTTTGCGCTCTACCTTATAAAAAGCGGGGTCAACGGGATTAAGAATGACCTTCGACCTTTTTTGTACAGTTTTGCAAAAATAGCGTTTTGCGTCGTTAGTCTGAAAAACACAGCCGTCGGACAAGCGGAAAATAAGATTTGTCAAAAACCTTTTTGTTTTTGATGCGCCATACTCGATATTCGGGTCGTTTCTTACCGAAACGATCTTTCTGCATTTAAGACCGATCCCGGCAGACAACAACCGGATATTCGGCGGACCCATAAAGGAAACGACTACGTCGATGCCGTCTTTTTTAATGATCTTCCGAAGTTTTCTTATTCTTCGGAAATTAGATAAACGCTTTTTTTCATCCTTGCCGCAAAGTATTATCCGGTTCACCCTCGTATCGACGCGATATTCGAGTTCCTCATCATCCGACGCGGTATCGTTTATCAGGATGACACGATAATCATTGTCGGCAAAAGCGCTGACCAAATTGGCAACGACCCGGTTCGCTCCGCCTTTTTGCATACAATCTATATAAAAAGCGACAGAAGGTTTTGACTCATTTTTGTTACTTGGCATTACCTGTCTCCCGGAATTCAACGTTACTCTTTATCGGCAAATCTTTTTTTAATGACGCGCGCAGGTACGCCGCCGACAACGCAATAGTCGGGAACGTCATCGATCACAAGAGCACCCGCGGCAACGACCGCACCCTTTCCTACGCGAACGCCTTTAAGGATCGTACTGTTTGCACCGACCCAGTTATCGCCGCAAAACTCGACGTTCCTGTCGTTTTCGGGCAGTTTTTCGCTGTCGGTGATCGAATCCATAAACCTGCCCTCAATATCGATACGGTGATCACCCGTTATGACGGTGACCCTCGGTCCGAACATTACATGGTCTCCAATGATGACCTTCGCTTTGGATGAAAGGATAATATTATCATATCCGAACGTCACGTTATTGCCGCATTCTATATTTGAATAGGAATATAAGCCTCTTTTTTGTATATGAACGTTTTTGCCGTGTTTTGAGAGCATTGATACGCGCACCGGTTCCGCAAAAACTCTGTATAACCCTTTTTGCAAAAATGCAAGGCATTTTCCGATGAACTTCAACATAATCAATTATCCTTTGGCACAGCTTTTTCCCAAACGGAAAAATACTTGTTTATTACCATGGGGCAATCAAATTCTCCGCATACCTTAAGGTAGGCTTTTTTTGCCATTGCTTCGGCTTTTTCGTGGTCGGTAAGCAGATCGGAAAGAGCATTTTTTATCGCCTCGTCCGACCTTGGATCAATGACGATCCCGCACCCGCCCGAAAGCATCGAAGGTATCGCGCCGACGTTTGTTGCCACGATCGGGACGGACAGCGCCATAGCCTCTAAA
>JAGAAE010000042.1 GCA_017615405.1 Clostridia bacterium
ATCGAAAAGGCGCTTAGACGCTACGATGGCATTTATCCTACGATATATTCGGGTTTTGTAAACCTTGTGGCTGAACAAACAGGGCGCCCCTTAAAATATATAAACCGCGAGGATGATTCGGGAGATATGGGGCTTCGCACCTCGAAGGAACAATATCATCCGATTGTTTTAGCCCATAAGCATCTTGTTCATATCGGCTCTCCCGCCGCGAAAACGGGGGATACATTTTCCCTTGCGGCAGGGGATATCATATTGACCGAGATAAGAGATACCGACAAGCCGGAATATCTTAAACTTAATACTGATATAGAGAACAATAAGTTTTGGGGATATGATTATCGCGAAGATCCGTGGTTACAGTTTCCGATCGATGAAAATACATTCTATGATGATTACCTCCACGATAAACGCGCCGGGGACTCGATAAACTTCGCCATCCGACTATCGGAAAACGGAAAGATGATAGGCGAGGCGATACTTTGGCATTTTACTTATAACGGCACCGCCGAACTCGGTTGCAGGCTATTTCTCGAATACCAAGGGAAAGGCTACGGCAAAGCCGCGTTCAAGGCGGTTTCGGAATTTGCCGCAAATTCTCTAAAATTAAAGGTTTGGGCGCGCTGTTACCGTCAAAACGAAGCCTCTTGCCGTATGATAACGGCGAGCGGGTTTACAAAAAAATCCGAGGACGAAACGTTTTTTTACTTTGAACAACCGTCCGTTGTTATCGCTTAAATGAAGGAAATTATATGAAAGTTTTGCAAAAAGAACCCGGCAAAGATTTTTTAATTCTTAACCTTACCGACCCGCAATTAGTGGATGACCAATGGCAGGACGGTCATAACGACCGTAAAATATTTGAATATACCGTAAACGAACTTGTTCGCCGGACTTCGCCTGACCTGATAACCGTTTCCGGCGACCTTTCGTTTGCCGGTCATGATCATGCCTACGATATGATAGCATCCTTCCTGGACCGCTATGATATTCCGTGGGCATTCGTTTGGGGCAATCATGACAATCAGGGCGGTACGGAGTATATTAAAAATCTTGCATCCCGCCTTATGACACATAAAAACTGTATATTCGAGGCAGGGGACGGATCTCTCGGAAACGGTAACTATTTAATTTCCATCGAAGAAAACGGTGTGCCCGTAGATGCGGTAATAATGCTGGATAGCCACGACCGTCTTCCTTATCCCGAAAATGACGGAACTACCGGAGAGCGTTGGGCAAAACTTATGCCGAATCAGATCATATGGTTAAAAAATGAGGTCGCCGATTTAAAAAGTAAAGGGTATAATGATGCGATGATAATAATGCATATTCCGATATATGCGTATAATTTTGCGTCTTCGGCGGCGTTCAAAAAAGATATTGAACTTAATGTGATCACTCCGGAACAGTCAATGGGGGACGACTGCTGGAATGAGGACTTTAAGGACAGCGTCGGTGTCCAGCACGAGCCTATTTGCAGTTATCCCGAAGACGACGGCGTTTTTGACGCAATTAAGGAATCGGAAATCATACGCACTGTTGTTGCCGGTCACGATCATATAAACTGTTCTGTGATAAAATATGAAGGCGTCCGACTGGTTTACGGTCTTAAAACAGGACCGGGTTGTTATTGGGAACCTGCTTTGAACGGCGGAACGCTGATAAAAATTAATAACAGCGGCGTTTATGACGTCAAACAGGAATTCGTGGATATTTCGTCGTTTCTCGTTTGATCGGCGAAACAGCCTTCCGAAAAATACGCGGCAAAGGAACGGATAAAATCATCTGTTCCTTTGTTTACTTCTATTACTTTTTTGTGTATAATAATCAAAAGGGAAGTGAAATAATGCCGGACAAGTTCATTATCCATTCAAATTACAAGCCGACGGGAGATCAGCCCGAGGCGATAGATAAATTGGTAAAAGGAATTGAGAACGGTGACCGCGAGCAGGTGCTCTTAGGTGTTACCGGTTCCGGAAAAACCTTTACCATGGCTAACGTTATCGAGCGGGTAAACCGCCCGACGCTCGTTCTCGCCCACAATAAAACCCTTGCCGCACAGTTATGCTCCGAATTCCGCGAGTTTTTCCCGGAAAATGCGGTTGAATATTTTGTTTCATATTACGACTACTACCAGCCCGAGGCATATATCCCCGGCACTGATACCTATATAGAAAAAGACTCCTCGATAAACGATGAGATCGATAAACTGCGCCATAGCGCCACCTGTGCGCTTTCCGAGCGGCGTGACGTTATAATCGTAGCCTCCGTTTCCTGTATTTATTCTCTCGGTAACCCGATCGATTACCGTAATATGGTAATTTCGCTTCGCACCGGTATGGAAAAAAGTCGTGATGTGCTGATAAACAAACTTGTTACACTTCAATACGAACGCAACGATATTAACTTTACCAGAAACAAGTTCCGTGTTCGCGGTGACGTTGTCGACGTTTATCCCGCTTATTCCTATGAAAATGCCGTCAGAATTGAATTTTTCGGCGATGAAGTCGATCGGATATGCGAAATCAATGCATTGACAGGCGAGGTTAAAGAGATACTTTCCCACGTTGCAATATATCCCGCTTCGCACTACATCGTTTCCGAAGAGCATTTGAACGAAGCGCTTGAGGAACTCAGGGAGGAAATGGAAGAACAGGTCGAAAAATTTACAAACGAGGGCAAACTTATCGAGGCGCAAAGGATACGGCAACGTACCGAGTATGATATCGAAATGCTCCGAGAGGTCGGCACCTGTAAAGGCGTCGAAAACTATTCGCGCGTTCTCTCCCGCCGTCCGAAGGGCAGTGTTCCGTTTACGCTCCTTGACTATTTTCCCGATGATTTTCTTTTGTTTGTTGACGAGTCGCACGTCACCCTGCCGCAGGTGCGGGGAATGTTCGGCGGAGACAGGGGAAGAAAGGAAAATCTTGTTGAATACGGCTTCCGTCTGCCGTCAGCATTTGATAACAGACCGCTTAGTTTTGATGAATTTTATAATCATATCAATCAGGCTATTTTTGTATCGGCGACGCCCGGCGATTTTGAAAAACAACATGCCGCTTCGATAGCCGAGCAGATCATCCGACCGACCGGTCTGTTAGATCCGGAGGTTATCGTAAAACCGAGCGACGGTCAGATAGACGATCTTGTTTCCGAGATCAATATCAGAACGTCACGAAAGGAAAGAGTGCTTGTCACGACCCTTACCAAGAAAATGGCGGAGGATCTTACCGAATATCTTGAAAATCTCAGCATCAAGGTCAGATATATGCACTATGATATCGACACCATTGAGCGAATGGAGATAATAAGAGATCTCAGGCTCGGTGAATTTAACGTTCTTGTCGGTATAAACCTGCTTCGTGAGGGACTCGATATACCCGAGGTTTCTCTTGTGGCGATCCTCGATGCCGACAAAGAAGGTTTTCTTCGCAGTGAAACCTCACTTGTTCAGACGATAGGGCGAGCAGCCCGAAATGCTGAGGGAACGGTCATTATGTATGCCGATACGGTTACAAGATCAATGGAAAACGCTATCCGTGAGACCGAAAGGCGTCGTAATATCCAAAAGAAATATAACGATCAACACGGTATCGTTCCTAAAACCATCATCAAAGACGTTCACGACGTTATCGAGATC
>JAGAAE010000043.1 GCA_017615405.1 Clostridia bacterium
ATGAACAGGAAAAAGAAAAGGTCAAAAGCGAACTTTTAAACCGTCAGTGGCGAAACAAGGCGGTTTCCGACACCTACGAACCCGGCTCCGTCTTCAAAATTTTTACGGCGTCAGCAGCGCTCGAAGAAAACCTTGTAAACAAGAACAGTACCTTTTCATGTAACTACACTTATATGGTGGCGGGCAATACCTACCATTGCCATTTAAGCAGCGGTCACGGTATTCAGAATATGGCTCAGGCAATGTCGAATTCCTGCAACCCTGCATTTATTCAGATAGGTCAGTTGCTCGGCAAAAATCTTTTTCAAAAATACTTTAAGGCTTACGGGCTGGATAAAAAGATCGGTATAGATCTGCCCGGTGCCGCAACGCCCAATTTTCACTCTGAGGATAAAATGGGAGCGACCGAACTCGCCTCGTCGTCATTCGGTCAAACCTTTAACATAACGCCACTTCATATGCTCGTCATAACGGCGGCGGCGGTCAACGGCGGTTATATCGTCGAGCCGCACGTTGCAAAGGAAATAATCGACGCAGACGGAAACACGGTTAAAACGATATCTACCGCATATAAGCGCCAGGTAATATCGGAGCAGACCTCTGAAACGTTAAAGGAACTTCTTGAATACGTCGTCCAGCACGGTGCGAAAAACGGCATCGTAAACGGATACAGAGTCGGCGGAAAAACGGGTACTTCACAGAAAATCGCCAAAATACTGGCAACCGGCGAAAAATCGCTTTATATCGGTTCTTACGTCGGCGTTGCTCCGATAAACAACCCAGATATCGCGGTGTTCGTTATGCTCGACGAGCCGATGTCGGGAAGATACTACGGCGGCGCCATCTCGGCTCCTGTCGGGGCGAAGATAATGAAGGACGTTCTTCCGTATCTCGGTCATAGCCCGCAGTATACCGCCGAGGAGCTTAAAGAATTGTCGATCAAGGTCCCCGACGTGGTCGGTATGGATATCGCAAAAGCCCGCGATACTCTGTCGCAATTGAAACTTTCTTATAAGGTCGTCGGAGACGGCGCCAAGGTCACAAAGCAACTGCCTGAGGCAAACTCAAGTATCAACAGCGGCGGAACGGTTATAATATATACCGACAGTTCGCAGGATGATAACGTTACCGTCCCGATACTGACCGGGCTTACCGCCGGTGAGGTAAATACCGCCGCGGTAAATGCCGGAATAAACGTAGTTTTCTCCGGTGACGCCGCCAGATCGGATATTAAATCTTCAAGTCAAAGCATTGTTGCCGGAACAAGTGTGGCGAGAGGTACTGTCGTTACCGTAAGCTTCTTTGATTCAGGCAATGCCGATATCGCTCCGGAATAGAGGAAAAGATCATGTTAGTTAAGGAACTTTTAAACGGGTATAACGGTGAATTTGCCGACGTCGACGTCGAGAACGTTACCTGCAATTCAAAATCGGCAAGAGAAAATACGGCGTTTGTATGTATCGACGGCGCATCGGTCGACGGGCATAAGTTCGCTCCCGACGCTGTTGAGAACGGCGCTTCGATAATAGTTTGCGAGCGGGATCTCGGACTTGATAATCAGATCGTCGTCGAGGATACCCGTAAGGCGTTTGCCTTAATGTCTTCGAATTTTTTCGGCAACCCGTCAAAAAAGCTTAAACTCGTCGGGGTTACCGGAACAAACGGAAAAACGTCTGTTACCTATATGCTCAAAAGCGTCCTTGAAAGGGCGGGACACAAGGTCGGCGTGATCGGGACTATTCAGAATATGATAGGAGATAAGGTCGTCGATTCCCATAATACGACGCCGGGACCATATGAACTCAATGAACTGTTTGCAAAAATGGTCGAAGACGGATGCGATTATGCCGTGATGGAGGTTTCCTCTCATGCACTTGACCAGGACAGAGTTTACGGGCTAAGGTTTGAGGTCGCGATATTTACCAATCTCACCCAGGATCATCTTGACTATCATAAGACGATGGATAACTATCTTGCCGCAAAGAAAAAGCTCTTCAAAATGTGCAATACGGCGGTCATAAACAAAAACGATGCTTATTCCGAAAGGTTGATGGAAGGTCTTACCTGCAAGATCGTTACCTATTCGGATATGAATGATTCGACCTTCAGTGCAAAGGGTATCAACTACCGCCCAGACAGCGTATCATATGAGCTTGTCGGAGATAATTTCATAAATCATATATCGGTTAAAACCGGCGGAAGATTTACCGTTTTTAATTCAATGTCGGTCGCGGTCGCCGCGCTTGAACTCGGCATTGATATTTCGGATATTGCTGAAGGTCTTTCGAGCATTAAGGGCGTTAAGGGGCGAGCAGAGGTCGTTCCTACCGGCAGAGATTTTACGATCATCATCGATTACGCTCACACTCCTGACGGTCTTAAAAACATTCTTTCAACCTTCAAGGAATGCGAAAAAAACCGTTTGATCGTTTTATTCGGCTGCGGAGGAGACCGCGACAAGACAAAACGTCCGATAATGGGAGATATAGCGGTTCGCAACGCCGATTTCGTTATAGTTACGAGCGATAATCCGCGTACCGAAGATCCCTCACAAATAATAAATGATATTTTAGAAGGGACAGAGGGCGCTGCCGTTCCCGTTAAGGTCATTGAAAACAGGATAGAAGCGATAAAATATGCTGTTTCAATCGCGCAAAAAGATGATATAATAGTGTTGGCGGGCAAAGGTCACGAAACCTATCAGATACTTAAAAGCGGAACGATCCACCTCGATGAAAGAGAGGTCGTTGCCGACGCCCTCGGAATAACGAAAAAAGGTGGAGATAATAATGAATAGGTACATCCCGGTCATTGCAGCAGCGATAGCTTTTCTTATAACCGCGTTATCCGGTTACATAATCATACCCTTCCTGCATAAACTCAAATTCGGACAAACGATACTTGATATCGGTCCGAAATGGCACAAAAAGAAGCAGGGTACACCCACAATGGGCGGTATAATGCTTGTTATCGGCGTCTTTTTTGCCTTTGCCTGCACCTTTACCATATCGGCTTTTACGGGCGGAAAACTCTTCTCCGAACTTAAAGACAGTCGCCGGGCAGGTACCCTTATAGCAGGTGTTGCGATGGCGCTTTTAATGTCGTCGATAGGCTTTTTAGACGACTATATAAAGGTCGTCAAAAAGCGTAATTTGGGGTTGACCGCAAAACAAAAGACATTTCTTCAATTATTTGTTTCGGGCGCCTACCTTCTGACTTTATGGCTATTCGGAATGAGGGAGACCTATATCCCGTTTATCGGAGATCTTGACGTTTCTTCGGGATTCGGATTGCTTTTCTGGCCGATAGCTCTTATGTTTATTTACGGATTTACAAATGCGGTCAACCTGACCGACGGGCTTGACGGTCTCGCATCAAGCGTAACGCTGATAGTTGCCTGTGCATTTATGCTGGTGGCGGGCGGAGCAAAGGCGACAAGTTTCTCAACAAACGCATTGTCAGCCGCTCTTGCCGGTGCCTGCGCGGGATTTATTGTATGGAACGCCTTTCCGGCAAAGGTCTTGATGGGTGATACCGGCTCTATGTTTTTGGGAGGAATGGTC
>JAGAAE010000044.1 GCA_017615405.1 Clostridia bacterium
GCTTGCGTCGAGTTCATACGGCTCGGGTGTGGTGTTTTCGCCCGGCTCTGTGATCGCCGCGGTAACGGTGAAGGTGCATTTATCCTTCGTTTCGTTGAGTGCGGGTTCGGATATCTTAAAATCTGTCCAGTCAATGAAATATCCACGGTTGGATATCGACTGGGTGTCGATGCAAAGGGTACCGTCGACGTCGGTATAGATGGTCGGGCTGCCCGCCTGACCCGCCAGGATATCGTCCGCAAGTTCCTTGACATAGGTGTTTCTTACAAACGTTTCAAGTTTTTCATAGGATGTAAATTCCTCGTCGGTGACCGGGTAGAGGTTGCCCTTTAACGGCTCATCGGCGTGCGCAAGGGTGTTGGCGTCGAATATCTCGGTAGTGCATCTGGCACCGTTTTTGACAAGATCGTTAACGGTCGTTTTGAGGGTGACCGTTTCGGTGGTCGTGTCCTTTTCCTCTTCTGCGGAAGTGCTTTTTTTGCTTGTGCTTTCCTTTTTCTCATCATTACCGTTTCCGCATCCGGCAAACGATAAGACGAGAAGTGACGCTAAAATGAGGCATATCAGTTTTTTCATAAGATCTCTCCTTACAGTTTCTCAAATAGAATAACGCCTTTTTTATTTATCCAGCGGTCGGTGATGTAGGTCGCCGCCGCAAAGATCACAAGGAGGATACAAAGGAAGATAAACGAGGTTATCGGTAGTTTTGTATATCGGTCGATAAGATAGTACCCGCCGACCGTTATTACCGGGATCGCCCATCCTATCAGGAGGATAAGCAGTGAGTTAAGGGTCTGTTTTATCGGCTTGGTCTCGTTCGTCCAATTGAAGTCCGAGCGGCGAAGTCCGAGCATCAGCCCCGCGTTTGCCTCAAAGAAGGCGACGAAGAATATCAAAAGGGATATGACAATGATCTCTTCTTTGTAAAGATTAAGGATGATGCCTATTATGATGGTCGAGACGATCGAGGTCGGAACGGTCATAAGAAGATGAAAATTCCTCTTGGCGGAAAGTATATCCGCCGTTTTTACGGGAAGCGCCCGCAAAATCCAGAAATTTTTACCCTCAAGCGAGATCGAAGGGGTCGTCAGCGTGTTCATCGAGAGCGCCAGCATTATGACCGCCGTCAGAAGCAGGGGCAGATAATCTTCGACCTTGGAGGCAAAGCGTATACTGAAAATGTCGATGACCTCGCGCAGAACCTGACGTTTTACTATTACCATCACCGCGGCGATGGGACCGACGATGGTCCCGAGCGCACAGTTGAGCATATAGGTCGGACTGCTCAAAAACCGCTTGAACTCGCGCCATATAAGGGTTTCGGATATCTTCTTTTGCTTCTTTTCGGATCTGAAGGTCACCTTGTTCTTCTTTTCGCCCGATCTCATGGTCGAGATAAAGAGGAAGGTTTTTGCGAGAAGGAACATACAAACGGCGAAGAGCGCCAGCGAAATGACCGTGAAGAGCAAAAACGACTTGACGTCGCCTACGGAGGCTTCCCCGAGGAGATAAAAGACGTTGCCCCATTTTTTAAGACCTTCACCGACGGCACCGGCGTTGCTCACGATGCTCTTTAACGTGTCGGTCATCCTGAACCACACGAAGTAGTAACCGCCGATCGCCGCAAGGGTTATAGGCACGATCATGAGAGAGTTGTTTTTAAGTTTGACCGACAGCAAAGCGACGACAAATCCGAGGACGCAGGTCAGCACCGTTACAAAAAGCGATATCACGAATAAAAGCAAAATGCAGAGTAATATCGAAAGAAGGGAGGGACCTCCGTAGATATAATACAAGGCGCAGACCGGAAGCCAGACCAGCCCCGAATACATAAGAGAAAGCCCGTAGACGAGGACTATCCGTGAGGAAAGTATCTTAAACGGTGAGATCGGAAGCGACAGAAGAAGCTCGTTATCCTTCGAAAGATAAAGCGACGCATAGGTGTTGAAGACGCTGCCGAAGATGCCGAGGATCATCGTGAGTATGCCCATAACGGCAAAGTAGATCCAATGGAACTCTTTCGGTCCTTTGATGAGATCGAGGAACAGATACGAAATGCCTAAAAACGTGGCTGAAACAAAAATGAGCAAAAGCAAAAAGAGGAAAAAGAAGAGCGTTGTTTTGCCCTTTGTCCGCTTTTTGCCGGTTTTCTGATTTACGAAATAGGACCGGAATACCTCGATGAATTGCTTTTTGATAAGAGGATTTCTCATAGAATTACTCCTCCAGCTCAAGGAACGCCGATTCAAGGCTTTCGTCGCCCGTGACCTCTTCCATCGTTCCCGCCTTTATCAGCCTGCCGTTTTTGATGACCGCGACCTTTTGACACAGCTTTTCGGCGACGTCGAGAACATGGGTCGAGAAGAATATCGCGCCGCCCGCGGCACAAACGTCGTGCATTATCTCTTTGAGCGAGTGCGCCGCCTTTGGGTCAAGACCGACAAAAGGTTCATCCATAACTATAAGCTTCGGCTCGTGAATAAATGCCGAGATGATCGCAAGTTTTTGTTTCATTCCGTGAGAATAGGAAGAAATTACCCCAGAAAGGTCGCCGGTAAGTTCAAAAATATCGGCGTATTTCTTTATCCGCTCATTGCGGATATCCGACGGTATCTCGAAAATATCGGCGATAAATTCGAGAAACTGCATCCCGGTCATAAAATCGTAAAGATCGGGATTGTCGGGAATATAAGCGATCTTCTTTTTGCAGGATATCGGGTCGCTTAGAACGGATACACCGTCTATAAAAATATCGCCCTTTTCAAATTTGAGTATTCCTGCGATGCTTTTAAGGGTGGTCGTTTTGCCCGCTCCGTTGTGACCGATAAAGCCGTAGATCTCGCCGGGAGCAACGGTAAGACTCAGGTCATCGACCGCCTTTACGTCACCGTAAACCTTTGTAAGATGTTCAATTTTAAGCATCAAAATTCCTCCGGTAAAACATAGTAATGACTGCATAAATTATAGTTTACAACAGCCGAAAAGTCAATACCGCTCTCCTTAACGTCAGGACAAAACCATACGTCATGCGACGTGTTAATACTGCCCCGTAAAATCCCTGTCGAAGGTTATAACAAGGGCGAAGGTGGTATTTATTTCTTTCGCTTTTTGCTCGATCACGGCGCGAAGATCGTCGACCGATCCTTTGAAATCCAACGGCAAAACGACGTCAAAAATAAGATTCGTCCGCTCGCCTGATACCGGGGTCATACGAAAATCATGGAGGGTGAGGCGGTCGTCTATCGACCGAATTATATCCGTTATGCTTTGTTTTGTTTCGGCGACCGTATTGTTGTCGGTGTCGATCGGATCCATATGTATAACGAGTTCGACCCCCGTCCGCTCAAATACGACCTTTTCGCATAGGTCGATTTTTTCGTGACATTCGACGATATCCACGTTTTGCGGCACCTCTATGTGAAGGGAGGCGAATATCCGCCCCGGTCCGTAGTCGTGGACGATAAGATCGTGGATCCCGAGGAAACCCGAAAATGACATAACGGTATCCTCGATCTCCACGATAAGCGCCTTGTCGGGCGCCTTTCCGAGAAGGTTTGAAATAGTGTCCTTCGCCGAAGAAATTCCCGACCAGATGATATAAAACGAGACGAGTATCGCCATAACGGCGTCGAGGTTGAAACCGACCGTTAGAATCCTTGCCGCGATAACGGAAATAAGTATCGCGAGGGTCGTTATAGCGTCGTTGATACTGTCCTGCGCCGTTGCCGCCAGAGCATCGGAGGCAATCATTTTTCCCGCCTTTTTGTTAAAGAAAAAGAGGAATAACTTAACCGCCACCGAAACCGAAAGAACGATCACCGAAAATGTGCCGAAAACCTGCGGCGGATCGCCGGTAAAGAGCGCCTTTGCCGAATTGATAAGCAGTTCGAAGCCGACAATGAGTATGAGGACCGAAACGATAAACGCCGACATATATTCCATTCTTCCGTGACCGTAGGGGTGGTCCTTGTCGGCGGGCTTGCTTGAAAGTTTGAAACCGAGCATTGTGACTATCGAAGACCCCATATCCGAAAGGTTGTTAAGACCATCGGCAACGATGGATATGCTCGCGGCAAAAATGCCCGCGATTATCTTTGCGGAGCAGAGAATAAGGTTGCATATTATTCCGATAAAACCGGCAAGCGAACCAATCGAACGGCGAACGTCCGCATCATTTTTATCGGCACTGTTTTTAACGAAGATTTTAATGATAAATTCGGTCAAATCATCACCGCCATATATTCTTATATATACAATGAAGAGAGCCGGACCGCTAAGGGCAGACTCTCTTCGTATCGTTTTCGATATAAAGAATCACGTCTTTGATCCTTTTGCACCCTTTGAGCCGAAGGAAACGCCCGAAAGGATATTCGTATCAATGGTGAAGGTAAGGTTATCGCGGGTCCGCTGCCTTTTAAAGGCGATCTCAACAAGCCGATCGAGCATGTCGGTGTATTTAAGCCCGGTCGCCTCCCAGAGATAGAAGGCAAGTGAGCCGGGGATGGTGTTTATCTCGTTGGCATAGACACGGTCGTTATCATTTGTATCCATAAGATAGTCGATCCTGACGACGCCCGAAGCGCCGATCGCCTTGAAGATCTTGCAGGAAATATCCCTTATTTCATCCGATTTTTCCTTCGAAATATCGGCGGGGATCTTTCTTCCGAGCGATGCCATTCCCTTGCTCGGTCCTTCACGTTTGCTTGACTTTGAACCGCCTAAGTATTTATCTTTATACGAGAGGATCTCGTCGTGCATAAAC
>JAGAAE010000045.1 GCA_017615405.1 Clostridia bacterium
TGCTCCCGACCATAGCGCCAAAAGGGTCACCGTTACGCTTGCCGCCGACATACCCGATTCAACCCTGACCGAAGCGATCGAAACCGCGGGGTATAAGGTTACAGGGGTAGAATAAGCGTCGTATATTTAACATTGTGGAAACAATAATATTTATGTTTTAGGGTCAGGTGTCCTCGCCTGACCGTTTATTATTTACGAATTTTGGCGGTCTACGCGCGCGAAGCAATAAAGCAATAATAATAATAATATGACGCAGGGAACAACACATAGGTTGTTCCCTGCAATTTTGTCCCCTGATCCGGTTTAAGAATTACTGTATAACTTTACCGCCTTTTCCATAAACTCGGCGGTGACGCCGAAGTATTCGGCGAGCAAAAAAACGGTGTCGTAGCCGTTGCGGATCGCCTTTTTGTAGCGTGATTCGGGCACCAGGCGCTCGATCGCCCATTTATCCGCCCGTTTTTCGTGCTTTTCCCTTATATCAAAGGGGGAATAGATATTATAAAAACTGTAGGTCAGACAATGCCCCAGCTCGTGCGCCAGGCAAACCTTTTCGCCGGCGCCTGAAAGCCCGCTATCAAGTCCCACATAGAGTTTATCCCCCGATTTGACCGAAACCGATTTGTTCTCCCTTACGTCGAATCTGTCAACCGTAACACCCCGCTTTTCCGCAATGCAGTAAAGCCTATTTGTTTCCATTCTCTCTCTCCTTAATAAAGTCAGCATACCGCTTGACCTCCGCCCACATCTCGTCGGTAACCACCGTATCGCCGCCGAAAAGGGCGACCTTGAGGGCATTTTCGTCGTTTACCTCCTTGCCGTAGAGATAATCGACGCTGATGCCGAAATAATCAGCGATAAGCGACAGCGTTTTCGCAGAAAGGGTCTTTTTCCTTCCCGATTTGAAATCGGAAAGCGACGCCCTCGGTATGCCGCAGTTTGTGCAAAGCGTCGTAACGTTTATTCCCCGTTCTTTACAAAGGTTTTCGATTCTTTCATAAAGTTCAACCATAATAATTCCCCTATTTTTACGAAAAATCGTAAATTTATACTTGACAATTACGAAATTTCGCAATATAATAAAGATATGTTACGAAAATTCGTAAAAATCCTTTTGTTACGCACATTATATTACGCTTTTTCGTAATTGTCAAGTATTTTTTTCGGAGGAATGATCAAATGTACTATTGTACGGACTGTAAAAACTTTTTTAACGACCCTATAAAGTTCAAAGAAAAGGACTACGCCTTCGGCGAGCATTGCGAGATCAGCCTTTTCTGCCCACATTGCAAAAGCTCATATATTAAAAAAACAGAGGCTGAATATTGCCGTTGCTGCGGAAGAAGGCTCAGAAAAGGTCAGCATATCTATTGTTCAAGAGCCTGCATGAAAAACGGCGACCGGCTTTACAAGCTTCAAAAAGAGAGAAAAGCGCGGCTTATGGACTCGCCGATATACGTTATCGTCAGAAAGTTAAGAGAATACAACGAAAAACATAAGACCAACCTCAGTTACGGTCAGTTTGTATCGGGGGCATACGAATGAGCAAAGATATTGAAAGGACGCGGGATAAACTGCTCAGATACCGCGTTTTCGGAACAAAAATGGACCGTTTTCACGAAATGGGGCTTATGTTTCCGAAGGAGAAGAAAAGCTATGATGACAAGGCAAAAAAATGCCGTGTTCTTATGAAAAACATCGAAAACGCAATCGCCGAGGTCGACGACGGCATACTCTCCGAGATACTTTTTCAAAAATACGTTCTCGGAAGAAGTCTTGAAACCATAAGCTACGCCGTCAATTACAGCAAGCGTCAGATCGAGCGACTGCACCTTTGTGCCCTCGAAAAAGTCGACATATAAACGGGGTATACATACCGCTTCGCAACGACCGTCCATTTCGTCGCAACAGCCCGGATATCGGCGATGCCGGGAGTAAAATCTTAAAATGATCTCAGAAATTAACGCAAAACTATTGACAAGAAGGCGGTTTTGCGTTAAAATATTCGACGATGGAGGCGCACCCGAGATCAGTAACCTGCATTTAACGGTTGCCAAAACCGCAGGCGAAAGGTGACGGTGCCGAAGCGAATTGCAGTGGCGTGCGTTCGGCTGGCAGTGCGGAGAATATCCGTAATGTTGTCGCATTTATGCGGAGAGCTATCAAAAAACTTAAAACCTGTGTTATACCTTGATTATGTTTTTTTATAGCGACCGTTTATGTGCGGCCGCTTAAATTTTTATTAAGGTGATATTATGAAAAACACGGTTTTTAAGGGCGCGGCGACCGCGATCGTGACCCCGTTTAAGAACGGAAAGATGGATTTTGAGGCGTTTGATCGCCTCGTTGAGTGGCAGATAAAAAGCGGTATCGACGCCATCGTCGTTGCCGGAACGACCGGCGAAGGCTCGACACTTACCGACGAAGAGCATAGAGCGCTTATAAAGCACTGCGTCGAAACGGTCGCTCACAGGGTCCCCGTCATAGCGGGTACCGGTTCCAACGACACAGCCTATGCGATAAGCCTGTCGAAGTATGCCTGCGAGGTCGGAGCCGACGCGCTTTTGCTCGTAACGCCATATTATAACAAGGCGACCCAGAACGGGCTTTACGAGTCCTTTAAGACGATCGCCGACAGCGTCGACAAGCCCTGCATTTTGTATAACGTTCCTTCAAGAACAGGATGCAACTTAAAGCCCGAAACGGTTTTAAGACTTGCCGACCACCCGAATATAGTCGCCATTAAAGAGGCGAGCGGCGATATTTCGCAGGTTGCCGAACTTGCCCGTCTTGTCGGCGATAAAATGGATATTTACTCGGGCAACGACGACCAGATCGTTCCGATTTTATCCTTAGGCGGAAGCGGCGTTATTTCGGTGCTTTCAAATATCTGCCCCGCCGAGACGTCGCTTATGTGCAAAGCCTTCTTTGAGGGCGACGTCGATAAGGCGAGAGAACTTCAGCTTAAATATCTGCCGCTTATCGACTCGCTTTTCTGCGAGGTCAATCCGATCCCGGTCAAATGCGCCGTTTCAAAGCTCGGCTACGGCGAGAACTCCTTACGTCTGCCCCTCACCTTTATGGAAAAGGCGAACGAAGAGCGGCTCTTGAACGATATGAGATCAAACGGAATAATATAGAGAGGTAAAATTATGGTAGTAGGTATTTACGGTTACGGCAACTTAGGACGCGGCGTCGAGGCAGCGCTTTACGGAGCGAAGGACGCCGAGGTTTTCGGCATCTTCACACGAAGAGACCCGTCGACGGTCAGGAGCGTTTACAACACAAAGGTCTTTGCGGCAGACGACGTCTTAAAATATAAGGACGATATCGACGTTTTGATAATCTGCGGCGGAAGTGCGACCGACCTTCCCGGTATGACGCCGGCGCTTGCCGAAAACTTCAACGTTATCGACAGTTTTGACACCCACGCTAAGATATCCGAGCATTTTTCCAACGTTGACAACAAGGCAAAGGCGGGCGGAAAGGTCGCCGTTATCTCGGTCGGCTGGGATCCCGGTATGTTCTCGCTCGCGAGGATATACGCCGAATCCATCCTGCCGAACGGAAAGGACAACACCTTCTGGGGAAGGGGCGTAAGCCAGGGGCATTCCGACGCAATAAGAAGGATCGACGGCGTTATCGACGCGCGGCAGTATACCGTTCCGATCGACGAGACTCTTAACAAGGTACGAAACGGTGATATGTCCGACTTTACGGCAAGGCAAAAGCATTTAAGAGAGTGCTACGTCGTTGCCGCCGAGGGCGCCGACAAGGCGAGGATCGAAAACGAAATAAAGACTATGCCTAACTATTTTGCCGACTACGAAACGGTCGTAAACTTTATAACCGCCGAAGAAATGAAGGAAAAGCACAGCGCGCTTCCCCACGGCGGAACGGTCATCCGCAACGGATTTACCGGCAAAAACGGCGAAAACTATCATACTATTGAATACAGTCTTAAACTCGACTCAAACCCCGAATTCACAGGCAGCGTTCTCGTCGCCTTCGCGAGGGCGGCGGTCAGGATGAACAAAAACGGCGATTCGGGCTGCAAGACCGCGTTTGACATTCCCCCCGCGCTTTTGTCTCCCCTTTCAGCCGAAGAACTCAGAAAACATCTTTTGTAATAAACAAAACGCAAAAAATCAGGTACCGTGCGTACCTGATTTTTTTATGCGAATATGTCAAAAAGCCAAACGAAGACGTCAAGAAACCATTAAAGGATCTTGAATGTGTTCTTATAATAATCTATAACACCCTCGCGTTTAAGGCGCGAAAGTTCCCTTGAGAGCGCGGTCCTGTCGGCGCCTATATAGGTCGCAAGATCCTCCCTTGAAAGCGGTACCGAAAAGGTCATTTCCCCGGTCTCGTTTGCAACCGACGAAAGATAGGTAAGTATCTTATCTCTCAGGCGAAGTTTTGATAGGACCTGTATCCTCGTATTCATCGAGAGGGTGCGTTTTGCAAGCATTTTCGTATAGTTCTGCTGTATTTCGGTTTTAAGGGGCGAATCCGTATTGTCGAATAACATAGCGGGATCAAGCCATAAAACGGTCGATCTCTCGGAAGAAACGACGTAAACGGGTGAATCGGCGATCTTTAAATAGCAAAGCGACTCGCCGAAGGTCGAGCCGACGTCGATCTCCGCCATTATCATACTGTTGCCGTCGATATCATCGATGCAGGCACGGGCGCACCCGTCAAGAAGGATCCCGAACTTAAAAAACGGTTCTCCGCTTTTATGGATAAGATCGCCCTTATCATAGTCCCTTTTTTCGGCATGAAGAGCGGTCAGAACGTCCTCGGTCGAAAACCTGCCGGATATTGAGAAAATCGGGCATCTATTGATCGTTTCAAGGTATTTTTCGTCGATCGTCATAGGCTATACGACTCCTATCATCGTTTCGGCGTCCGACGCCGCTTTTACCTTATCGTTTGCAAAGATGATTTTGCCGTTTTCGTCAATTAAGTAGGTCGTCCTGACGACCCCCATCGATACCTTGCCGTAAAGTTTTTTCTCATGCCAGACGTCAAAGGCGGTTATCGCCTCTTTTTCGGTGTCGGAAAGCAGGGTTACTTTAAGTCCCTTCGCCTGCTCGAATTTCTTATGCGAAGCGACGCTGTCCTTGCTTATTCCGATAACTCTGACGCCTTTTTTCGCAAATTCCCCGCAAAGCTCCGAATAGGCTGTCGCCTGTTTCGTGCAACCGCTTGTGTTATCCTTTGAATAAAAGAAAATGAGGGTCTTTTGCCCCTTAATATCCGTAAGATCAACCGTATTGCCGTTCTGATCGGGCAGGGTTATCGCAGGGATCTTTTCGCCGATTTTAAGCATAATACCACCTTGGAAATCATAATAAATTCACATTATAAATATAACACAACCGAACGGTTTTTTCAAGACGGGTCGGGCATAGTTTTAAAAGTTCTTTACAAAACCGGAATTTAAGGTTAAAATAGAGATAATAATTATGGATCCAGGGTGAGAAAATGGAATATTTAACCGACATTGAAATAGCAGGACGCTGCAAGCTCGAAAACATAACGGAGATCGCAAAGCGTGCTCATATTGATGAAAAATATATCGAGCAGTACGGCAACTATAAGGCGAAGATCGATCCTTCCCTTTTAAAGGAGACCGAAAGGGAGGACGGCAAACTCGTTCTCGTTACCGCCATCACGCCGACCCCCGCCGGCGAGGGAAAGACGACCACCACGATAGGTCTTGCCGACGGGCTTAAAAAGATCGGCAAGGACGTTACGGTCGCGCTTCGCGAACCTTCGCTGGGACCCGTTTTCGGGATAAAGGGCGGAGCCGCGGGCGGCGGCTACGCGCAGGTCGTTCCAATGGAGGATATCAACCTTCATTTCACGGGCGATTTTCACGCAATAGGCGCCGCAAACAATCTTTTGGCGGCTATGCTCGATAACCATATCCACCAGGGCAACGTCCTTGGTATCGACACAAGAAAGATAACCTGGAAAAGGTGCGTCGATATGAACGACCGCCAGTTAAGAAACGTTGTTGACGGTCTCGGCGGAAGGGTGAACGGCGTTCCCCGTGAGGACGGATATGATATAACGGTCGCAAGCGAGATAATGGCGGTGCTTTGCCTTTCGACCTCGCTTTCCGATCTTAAAGAACGCATTTCGCGTATCATCGTAGGCTATACCTTTGACGATAAGCCGGTCACGGCGGGCGACCTCAAAGCCGCCGGTGCCATGACAGCGCTCTTAAAGGATGCAATAAAGCCAAACCTCGTTCAGACGCTCGAGGGAACCCCGGCATTTGTCCACGGCGGACCGTTTGCAAATATCGCCCACGGCTGCAACTCGGTAATGGCAACCAGAATGGCGCTTAAAATGGGTGATTATACCATAACCGAAGCAGGCTTCGGCGCCGATCTCGGTGCTGAAAAGTTCCTCGATATCAAATGCCGTATGGCAGGTCTTATACCCGACGCTGTGGTCGTTGTCGCAACCATCCGCGCCCTTAAAATGCACGGCGGACTTGACAAAAAACAGTTAGCGACCGAGGACCTTGCGGCGCTCGAAAAGGGAATACCAAACCTTCTTCGCCACGTAAGGAACGTTAAAGAGGTCTATAAACTTCCCTGCGTTGTCGCGGTCAATAAATTCCCGACCGACACCGATCGTGAGGTCGAATTCATAATCGAAAAGTGCAAGCAACTCGGTGTCAACACAGTCCTTTCGGACGTATGGGCAAAGGGCGGCGAAGGCGGAATCGAGCTTGCAAAAGAGGTCGTTCGGCTCTGTGAGGAAGAAAAGGGCGATTTCACCTTCTCTTATTCACTCGATATGTCGATAAAAGAAAAGATCGAAGCGGTGGTAAAAAAGGTCTACGGCGGCGAGGGAGTTACCTTTATGCCGAATGCCGAAAAACAGATCGACACCCTTAATAAACTCGGTTTTTCAAACTGCCCCGTTTGTATCGCCAAAACGCAGTACAGTTTTTCGGATGACGCCTCAAAACTCGGCGCTCCCGAAGGCTTTACCGTAACCGTTAAAAACGTCAGGATCTCGGCAGGCGCCGGATTCATCGTCGTGCTTACGGGCGATATAATGACCATGCCGGGACTTCCGAAGGTCCCTGCCGCCGAAAAGATCGACGTCGACGAAAACGGAAAAATAACCGGACTTTTCTGATCACGGGAGGTCGTTATTTTTGAAAAAGCCATATAAATTAGGGATACTTGTCGGGCGTTTTCAAACACTTCACAAGGGTCACGAAGATATGATAAACTCCGCTCTTTCGCTCTGCGAGAAGGTCGGCGTTTTCGTCGGATCGTCGCAGGAAAGCGGAACAAATAAAAACCCGTTTACCTATGAAACGCGGAAAGCGATGCTTGAAAGGGTGTTCGGTGAAAGTATTTCGGTTTTTCCTCTGCCCGATATCGGGGTCGGAAACAACGCCGAATGGGGCGAATACGTTATGAAAAACGTCATTGATGCCTTCGGTTTTCCACCCGATCTTTTCGTTTCTGGCAAGGAGGAAAGAAGGGCGACCTGGCTTTCGGGTGACTCGGGTGAAGCAGTCGCGGAACTATATATACCGAAAACGATAGATATTTCGGCGTCCGCACTTCGTGAATACATGATAAACGGCGATCTCGATAATTGGAAAAAGTATTCAAACGAAAGTCTCTTTGATATGTTCGATGACCTTCGCCTACAACTTGTTTCGGCAAAGGATAACAACGAAACAAAAAGTATATAAAGCAAAAATCCTACCGTGATCGCGGTAGGATTTTTGAGAGTGTCGAAAAAGTCGACACTCTTTCAAAAGATACGACCCTCTTGATACCCAAATAGACGTTAGATGATAGACGTCAGACAATAGATAATGAGGCAATAATGATACGGTTGTAGGGAACAACCCATGTGTTGTTCCGGTCTTGATTATCGCGTTTTGACGGAACGGCACAAAGGCGCGTCCTCGACGATTCAGACATCAGATGACGGAATTCAGACGGCATATTTCATTGTATGGGACAATGGCGTTTCACGCTTTCAAACAGCGCCTTACATCCTGTATAGATATCATCAAAGGCTCTTTGGAAATCGCCGCTGTAATACGGGTCACAAACGTCCGATCCCGAACCTGCAAAAGACAGTAATTTATATATTTTTCCGTCGGGGTCGGAAGTAAAGATCCTTTTTATATTTCTGAGATTATTCTCGTCCATAACTATAAACATATCATATTTACCGTAGTCGTCGGAATATAATTTAGTTGAGAAATGTTCTTTAAACGGAATATCATTTTTGATAATTATCCGTCTTGCCGGAGGATAGACGGGATTGCCGATCTCCTCATAACTTGTCGCACTCGAAAACACTTCAAATTCCGATTCAAGATGATTTTTCATTATGATATCATCAAATATCATCTGAGCCATCGGACTGCGGCAAATATTGCCGTGACAAACAAACATTATCCTCTTCAAGATACGCACCTCGATCGATTAAGACTTACTTCCTGTGAGTCAATTTCCATTTTTTGAAAAAAATCACAAAAAAATGATTGACATTTGTGAAAATATGTGTATAATAATATGTGTTAACTTATGATTGCTTTTGCTTAGAGCAATGTTTTCATAAAATTCGGTCAGCCAAAGACCAAGAACCTCATGGATTTTAATCTGTTCTGTCTGGGCAACTGTAACGGATTAAATCGAAAAAACAACCGCTATACGTCGTTTGACCTATGGCGGTGTTTTTTTATGCTTTTTTATTGAAATCTGATCTTGCAGCCCAAAAACCGCTGTATCTCGGTAAGACCTTCGCCGACCGTCGCTTTGGTGCGGTCGTACGATCTTTGACTCTTTTCGAGGGGGGTTCCGGAAAGTCCGCATTCGGCTCCGCCGTCCCTCGTATCAAGGGGGATTATCGAGTAAAGATATCCGCTTCCGCCCTTATATTTATTGACCCACGTCGGAACGGCGTCAAAGGACGTAATAACGGTCTCCCCGTCGGAATACTTATCGACGGTGAAATAGATCAGCATACCGTCCTCGGTGTGCCCCGTAGTGCACTCGGGGTGCATTATCTCCTGGCGCTGATTAGATATGGCATTTCCCATCGAATAGGCGCATATCGTCTTGTGGTCGCCGCCGCTTGCCGTAAGGAGCGCCATCGGCTGGATGACGTGCGGATGCGAGCCGATAATGATATCGACACCTAAATCGCAGAGCTTTTGCGCTATCGCATCCTGATGGACGTTTTCCTTCAACTGATATTCCTCGCCCCAGTGCATATAGAAAATTATCAGATCGGCGCCGTCCTTTTTCATCTCTTTGATATTCTTTTCGGCGGCGGTGTAAAACTCGTTTATCCTGTCATAATTGAAGGAGTTGATGAGCCCGTTCGCTTCGGTGGAAATGACGTTGCCGTTTATGGATTTTCTCCCGGGATCGCATTTGTTCTCATAGGTATATGCGGTTATGCCGAGCTTAACGCCCGAGACCTTTTTGACAAGGTAGTCCTTCTCGGCGGCATCCTGTTTTGTTCCGACGTAGGAAAGTCCCTTGTCTTTAAGTACCGAAACGGTGCGTTTGAGCCCGAAAAGACCGGTGTCGTAGCAGTGGTTATTTGTCGTCAGCATCAGGTCAAAGCCGGCGTCCTTTATAACGTCGGCAAGGCTGTCCGGGGTGTTGAACGCCGGGTAGCCTTTATAGGAACCGGACTCGGTCCCGCCGAAGGTGACCTCTAAATTCGCTATCGCAAGATCTGCCTTTGAAACAGGAGATTTTATATACTTGAAAAAATCCGAAAAATCGTAACCCGACGAGGTTTTGGCGCCGTCAAGCTGGGTCGAATGGACCATAATATCCCCGGTGTTTACGACGGTTATCGAGGATATAAGTTTCGGCTCCTTGCTTTTTGTGCCGTTGTCACCGGATACCGAGGACGACTCGGTGCCCGACGCACCGCTTTCGGGTGTGGTTTTGAAAAAAAGTCCGGCAATAGCCTTTACTCCGAAATATATTCCTGCCGCAACGGCGACAAACACCAAAAAATACGTCGCAATAAATATTCTGCGTCTTCTTATAAGTTCTTTTCTTGAATGATCAGCCATGTTTTTTCCTCCACGTTCCCGGCAACTGCGCCGTGATGGTTGCTATAAACACAAGGATACACCCTATCGTTTCGTTTACCGACGGTATACTTCCCATTATGACAAGACCCCCGAGCGTCGCGAAAACGCCCTCAAGGCTCATAGAAATCGAGGCGACGGCAGGCTCGGCGTATTTTTGACCGACGATCTGGAGCGTATAGGCAAATCCGCTTGAAAAGACGCCCATATAAAGTATCTGCGGAAGGGCGTTTTTTATCACCGTAACGGTATTGTTGCTCTCCCCCGCAATAAACGATAACGCGACCGACAGCAATCCGCAAACGACAAACTGAATAAAAGATAATCTCGCGCCGCCGACACTTTCTCCGAACTTGTCGACGACCATGATATGCATAGTAAAGGTCAGGGCGCAAAGTACCATCAGGATATCGCCGAAATATATATTCGAAAGCCCGTTTGTAAGACAGAGGAAGTATACCCCCGTCATGGCGATAACCGCGGCTATCCAGACGGGCATAGTCACCTTTTTGCCGATAATAACCGAGGCTATCGGGACTAAGACGACGTAAAGGGTCGTTAAAAATCCCGACCTTGCTTCGACCGTGTTACAACTTCCGGGATAGGCGGCAATACCGTATTGCTGAAGATTGACCGCGACACAAAGAACGGCGCCGCAAACTATTCCGCCCCAAACGGCGGTCTTTGCGTAACCGATATCCTTTTTAAAAACGGGTTGTTTTTTTATCAGTGATTCTATGAGAATATAGATAAAAATTCCGACGGCGCCGACCAGCGAGCGAAGACCGTTAAAAA
>JAGAAE010000046.1 GCA_017615405.1 Clostridia bacterium
CCGATCAGTATGCCTTTAAGTATACGACCCTTGACTACACAAGAACCTACGCGCAGTTCAAGAAGGACGTCGATACCGCGGCGGCGGCGCTTATCTCGTTAGGCGTCAATCCGGGTCACCACGTTGCGATCTGGGCGACCAACGTTCCGCAGTGGTTCCTGACCTTCTGGGCGACGACCAAAATCGGCGCCGTTCTCGTGACCGTCAACACCGGATATAAGATCCACGAGATCGAATACCTGCTGCGCCAGTCGGACACCCACACCCTTGTTATGATAGAAAATTGCAAGGATATAAACTACGGCGAGATAATATCGGAACTTTGCCCCGAGCTTAAAAGCTTAAAACCGGGCGAGCACCTTTACAGTAAAAAACTTCCGTTTTTGAAAAACGTCATAACCGTCGGTTTCGACATGGACGGCTGTCTTAACTGGAACAAAATGCTCCTTCGCGCGGCGTTTGTGCCGAAATCCGAGGTCAACCGAAGGGCGGCGCTCGTAAAACCCGACGACGTAGCGAATATGCAGTACACCTCGGGCACGACCGGTTTCCCGAAGGGCGTTATGCTGACCCACAGAAACATAGTAAACAACGGTAAAATAATAGGCGACAGAATGGATCTTTCGACCGCCGACCGTATGATGATACAGGTCCCGATGTTCCATTGCTTCGGAATGGTGCTTTCGATGACCTCGATGATGACCCACGGCGGAACGCTTTCACCCTTGCCGTATTTTTCGCCGAAATCGTCGCTTGCCTGCATAAACGCCGAAAAGATAACCTGCTTTAACGGCGTTCCGACAATGTTCATTGCAATGTTTGCCCACGAGGACTTCTCAAAAACCGACTTTTCGCATATGAGAACGGGTATTATGGCAGGCTCCAACTGTCCGCCCGAGCTTATGAAAAAGGCGGCAAAGGAAATGAATATGCGCGAGATCCTTTCGGTCTACGGTCAGACCGAGGCGTCTCCCGGATGCACAATGGGTGAGGTCAACGAGGACGTTGAGCACCGCACCGAAACGGTCGGAAGCGCCTTCCCCGGCATAGAGTGTAAAATCATCGATCCCGAAACGGGAAAGGATCTGCCTGCCGGCGAGAGCGGTGAGTTCGTTGCGCGCGGATTCAATATAATGAAGGGTTACTATAAGATGCCGCAGGCGACCAAACAGGCGATCGACGATGACGGCTGGCTCCATTCGGGCGATATTTGCATGAAGACCGAGGACGGCTATTATAAGGTCACCGGAAGACTTAAAGATATGATCATCCGCGGCGGCGAGAATATCTACCCGAGGGAGATAGAGGAGTTTTATCTGACCCACGAAAAGATACGCGACGTTCAGGTCGTCGGCGTCAAAGATGAACGCTACGGCGAAGAGGCGTGCGCCTATATCATACTGAACGACGGCGAGACCTCGAGCGAGGAGGAAATGCGCGCCTTCGGAAACGCCCACATAGCGGGGCATAAGGTGCCGAGATACTTCGTCTTTACAAAGGAATTTCCGATGAACGCCGCCGGGAAGATCCTCAAATACAAGATGAAAGAGGATTTTGAAAAGCAGCTCGAAAAAAATTCTTGACATCAAAAATCCTTTGTGCTATAATCCTACCGTGAATTGAATACCGTTTGAAAAAAGCTGTGATGAAGACGGAATTTACGTTGTAACGCTTCTAAGAGAGTCGGGGACGGTGCGATCCCGGCAAGCCGGACGTTTATTTCTATCACTTCTGAGCCGAAGGAATGAAAAGCAATGATTAGTCCCTTCCGTGACTGCTGCGTTAATGCATACGGCTTGTCTGAGCCTGAGGTGACGTCCCTTCGGGGCGTAATTTGAGTGGTAACGCGGGTTTGAATTTCAACTCGTCTCAAGGTTTTCTTGAGACGGGTTTTTTTATTTTTGAAAGGTCAGGTGATTTTTTTGGAAACACCAAACGCAATGACACAATTAAAGGACATAGCTTTCCGAATCAGAGAGATGCGGGAGATCATGGGCTTTACGGTCGAGGAAATGGCGGAAAAGACCGAAATCACGCCCGAGCAGTATCAAAAATACGAAAAATGCGAAAGCGATATGCCCTTTACCTTTATTCATAAATGCGCCCTTGTTTTCGGTATTGAGATAACCGAGCTTCTCGAAGGAAGAAGCGCAAAACTTTCCTCCTATACCGTAACGAGAAAGGGCAAGGGTCAGCAGACCGCCAAAGAGGAAGGCATAAATATCGCCAATCTCGCCCCCGAATTCCGTGGCAAAAAGGCGGAGCCTTATTGGGTAAAATACGAATATTCCGCTGAGCTTCAGAAAGAGCCGATCCACCTGACCAATCACAGCGGTCAGGAGTTCGACCTCGTTGTTTCGGGCTCGCTTATGGTGCAGGTCGGACTTAACAAAGAGGTTTTGAACGAGGGAGACAGTATTTTCTATAATTCCTCCACTCCTCACGGAATGATAGCCGTAGGCGGAAAGGACTGCGAGTTTCTGGCGGTCGTTCTGCCGGGCGAGGATACGAGGGAAGAGGACGTCCGCGAGAGCGTCGTTTCGGTAAGACCCTCGACCAAGCTTTTGTGCGAAAAGTATATCAAGACGACCGAAAACGAAAAGGGCGCACTTCAAAGCGTCGAATTCGTAAACTATGAAAAGTTCAACTTCGGATTTGACGGCGTCGACGCAATAGCAAACAAATATCCCGACAAACTCGCGATGATCCACGTCGACCGTCAGAAGAAGGAAAGAAGATTTACTTTCCGCGATATTGAAAAGGAGTCGGCAAGGTGCGCCAA
This sequence comes from Clostridia bacterium, assembly GCA_017615405.1. Classification (GTDB taxonomy): domain Bacteria; phylum Bacillota; class Clostridia; order Oscillospirales; family Acutalibacteraceae; genus UBA737. Next base: position 2,783 of record JAGAAE010000046.1, read on the forward strand.
CTACCTGAAGACCCTCGGCGTAAAGAAGGGCGACAAGGTAATGCTCGTCCTTAAAAGGCATTATCAGTTCTGGTTCGCCATGATCGCTCTCCATAAGATCGGCGCGATCGCGATCCCCGCGACCTATCTTCTTAAACAGCACGATTTTGAATATCGTTTCAACGCCGCCGACGTATCGGCGATCCTTTGTACCGCCGACGGCGACGTCGCCGATATTGCCGACAAGGCGGCGGAAAGCACCGGCAAGGCAAAACTTCGCATAATGGTGGGCGGCTCAAGAAACGGCTGGAAAGATTTTGATAACGAATACCCGGTCTATTCGAGCCGGTTCCCGAGAAGCGAGGATACCCCGGGAGGAAGAGAACCCGCGCTTATGTTCTTCTCTTCGGGAACGACCGGCGAGCCGAAGATGGTCGAGCACGGTCACACCTATTCCCTCGGTCATTTCGTAACGGCGAAGTATTGGCATTGCTGCGAAAGAGACGGGCTTCATTTCACCATTTCCGACACCGGATGGGGCAAATCCCTCTGGGGCAAGCTTTACGGTCAATGGCTCTGCGAGGGCGCGGTCTTCGTGTATGATTTCGACCGTTTTGACGCTTCGGATATCATGCCGATGTTCAAGAAATACGGCATAACGACCTTCTGCGCTCCCCCGACCATGCTCCGAATGATGATAAAAGAGGACCTTTCGCTTTATGACTTTTCATCGGTCAAGCATATGACGACGGCGGGCGAGGCGTTAAACCCCGAGGTCGCAAAGCAGTTCAAAAAGGCGACGGGACTTACTATATACGAGGGCTTCGGTCAGACCGAAACGACCCTTATAATCGGAAATCTTTACGGCAAGAAGCCGAAGATCGGCTCGATGGGTATGGCTTCGCCTCAATATGACGTTATGGTGGTTGACGCCGACGACAACCCTGTCGAAAACGGCGAAACGGGAGAGATCGTCATAAAACTCGATAAAGGCGATCCGCTCGGACTTTTCAGGCAGTATAACAAGGAGCCCGAAAAAACCGCCGAATGCCGCAGAAACAATATGTATCATACGGGCGATACCGCCTGGCGCGATGAAGACGGATATTACTGGTACGTCGGCAGGGTCGACGATATAATCAAGTCCTCGGGCTACCGCATAGGACCCTTTGAGATAGAAAGCGTCATTATGGAGCTTCCCTACGTTCTTGAATGCGGCGTTTCGGCTGAGCCGGACGAGATAAGAGGACAGATCGTCAAGGCGAGCGTCGTCCTCACAAAGGGCACCGAGCCGACCGAGGAACTCAAAAAAGAGATCCAGAATTACGTCAAGAGCCATACCGCGCCTTACAAATATCCGCGGCTTGTCGTTTTCAGGGATGAACTTCCCAAAACTACGAGCGGAAAGATCCAGCGCAATAAATTATAATATTTGTGTTGACAAAGAAGAAAAAAAGTATTATACTTTGAGTTAAAGGCGAAGACGAAGAGGGCTTTTATATACCGCCTTCAGAGAGATAACGGTCGGTGAAAGTTATCGGTAGGGTATAAAGGTTGTAACTTCCGAGCCGAAGGGAAGAAAGTCTTTTGACGAGTAGAGCCCTTCCGTGATGGATGCGTTAAAGCATAAGGTTTGTCAGAACCTGAGGGGCATTCTTTTGAATGCAATTTGAGTGGTACCGCGGGCGTAAAATTTTCGCTCGTCTCAAAGTATTTCTTTGGGACGGGCTTTTTATTTTCCCGTTTCAAAACTTCGGAGGTTACGGTATGCAGGAAATTGCCGGACTTAACTACAAAATAAAAGAAATGGCGGGGCGTATAAAGGAACTTCGCGAGATCGAGGGCATTTCTCCCGAGGAGATAGCCCTTAAAGCCGGCGTGAGTTTAGAGGAGTATCTTGCCTGCGAAAGGGGCGAAAGCGATTTAAACTTTGCTTTCCTCTATCGCTGCGCCTTGGCTCTCGATGTCAACGTTACCGACATTATCGAGGGTCACAGTCCGACCCTTAAATCCTTTACGATGACCAAGAAAGGCAAGGGTCAGGAGATCGCCAACGCCCACGGAATGACCTATTACAATATGGCATATGCCTTCCGCAACAGGATCGCCGAGCCGCTTTACGTCAGGAGTAAATACAGTGCTTCGGCGCAGGATAAGGAGATCGAGCTTACGACCCACGAGGGGCAGGAGCTTGATATCGTTATATCCGGCCAGCTTAAGGTACAGATCGGCGAACACAGCGAGATATTAAGCGAGGGCGACAGTATTTATTACAATTCCTCGACCCCTCACGGTATGATAGCCGTCGGCGGTCAGGACTGCGAGTTTTACGCCATCGTCCTCAATCCGACCGGCGAGCCGATCCCCGAGCTTACACCCGTCAAGGCGATCGTTGACGAAAAAGAGATAAAGCAGGATTTAAGCGACCGTATTTACCGCAAATACGTCGACGTCGTAAAGGACGAGCGTTCAACGCCGGTATCCATAAAATTCAAAAACACCGAAAACTTCAATTTTGCCTTTGACGTCGTCGACGAAATGGCAAAACGCAAGCCCGACAAGCTCGCCATGCTTTATATTGGCAGGGACGACGTTGAGAGAAGATTTACCTTCCTCGATATGAAGAAAGAATCGGCAAGATGCGCCAACTATTTCAGTTCGATCGACATTAAAAAGGGCGACAGGGTCATGCTCGTTTTAAGGCGCAATTATCAGTTCTGGCCCATAATGTTAGGGCTTAACAAGATAGGTGCCATCGCCATTCCGGCGACGAGCCAGCTTTTGCCCCACGACCTTGAATACCGTTTTGAGAAGGCGGGCGTTTCGGCGATAATCTGCACCTGCGACGATAAATCTCCCGACTATGCCGACGAGGCTATGGAGAATTACAAGGGAATAACAAACAAGATCTCGGTCAACGGCAAGAGGGACGGCTGGCGCGAATTTGACAAGGAATATAAAATGTTCAGCTCAAACTATGAGCGTACGAAGGATTCCCCCTGCGGCGACGACCTTCTCGTTATGTTCTTTACTTCGGGAACGTCGGGCTATCCGAAGATCGCCGCGCATACACATAAATACCCCTTCGGGCATTTCGTAACGGCGAAATATTGGCATTGCTGCGACCCCGAGGGACTTCATTTCACCATTTCCGACACGGGCTGGGCAAAGGCAATGTGGGGAAAACTTTACGGACAGTGGTTCTGCGAGGCGGCGACCTTCGTTTATGATTTCGACCGCTTCGACGCGTCAAAGATAATGCCGCTTTTTGCAAAGTATAAGATAACGACCTTCTGCGCGCCGCCTACCATGCTTCGTATGATGATAAAGCAGGATCTTTCAAACTATGATTTTTCGTCGGTCAAGCATATGACGACGGCGGGCGAGGCATTAAACCCCGAAGTTTATAAACAGTTCTTGAAGGCTACGGGGCTTCATATCATCGAGGGCTTCGGACAAAGCGAAACCACCATGATGATAGGAAATCTTCGCGGCGCACCGCATAAGATAGGCTCAATGGGTAAACCCTGCCCGATATACGATATCGATCTTCTTGACGCCGACGGCAACAAGGTCGCTGTCGGTGAAACGGGCGAGATCTGCGTAAATCTTAAAAACGGCGCCCCCTGCGGTCTCTTCAAGGAATACTACAACGACCCCGAAAAGACCGCCGAAGTCATCCACGACGGTTATTATCACACCGGCGACACCGCCTGGAAGGACGAGGACGGATTTTTCTGGTTCGTCGGAAGGGTCGATGACGTTATCAAGTCTTCGGGCTACCGCATAGGTCCCTTTGAAATAGAAAGCGTTATTATGGAGCTTCCCTACGTCCTCGAATGCGGCGTTTCGCCCGAGCCTGACGAGATAAGAGGTCAGATAGTTAAGGCGAGCATAGTGCTCACAAAGGGGACCGAGCCGACCGAGGAGCTTAAAAAAGAGATCCAGAACTACGTCAAGACCCACACGGCGCCCTATAAATATCCCCGTCACGTCGTTTTCAGGGACGAACTCCCCAAAACGACCAGCGGAAAAATACAGCGAAATAAATTGTAAAAAGGAGAAGAAGCGATGAAGTATCCGATCAGCATTACAAAGACCACGACCCCCGCGGCCAAACCGGCAGATGAGAGCAAGCTCGGTTTCGGCAGAATCTTCACCGACCATATGTTCCTGATGGATTATGACCAGG
>JAGAAE010000047.1 GCA_017615405.1 Clostridia bacterium
CTGACCGAAGGAGAAACCGTTTTCCCTTTGAGGAGCGCCGCGACCTTGAGCATATCCAGCAGCGAGGAATTGGTGCAGGAGCCGACGCAGACCTGATCGACCTTCGTTCCTTTGAGCGACTCGACCGTTACGACGTTGTCGGGGCTGTGGGGACAGGCTATAAGCGGAACGAGGGTGTCAAGATTTATATCTATAACCTTGTCGTAGACGGCGTCCTCGTCGCTTGCAAGCGGAATATAGTCCTCTTCTCTGCCCTGCGCCTTCAAAAACTCTTTCGTTATTTCATCGGAAGGGAATATCGAGGTCGTAGCTCCAAGCTCGGTGCCCATATTGGTGATGGTGGCGCGCTCGGGTACCGAAAGGGTCTTTATGCCCTCGCCGCCCCACTCGATGATGGCACCTACGCCGCCTTTAACGGATAAAATCCGTAAAATTTCAAGAGAAATGTCCTTTGCCGAAACAAAAGGTTTAAGTTTTCCCGTAAGATTGACCTTATACATTTTCGGCATAGTGATATAGTAGGCTCCGCCGCCCATCGCGACCGCAACGTCAAGTCCGCCGGCGCCCATCGCAAGCATTCCGATACCGCCGCCGGTCGGGGTATGACTGTCGGATCCTATAAGGGTCTTGCCCGGTTTCCCGAAGCGTTCAAGCTGGACCTGATGGCAAATACCGTTGCCGGGACGCGAAAAATATATCCCGTGCTTTTTGGCGACCGACTGTATGTATCTGTGATCGTCGGCGTTTTCAAAACCCGATTGAAGGGTGTTATGGTCGATGTAAGCGACGCTCTTTTCGGTTTTGACCCTTTCAAGTCCCATCGTTTCAAATTCAAGATACGCCATAGTTCCGGTGGCGTCCTGCGTTAAGGTCTGATCGATTTTAAGCGCGATCTCGCTGCCTACCGTCATATCGCCGCTTAAAAGGTGATTTTTTATTATTTTTTGCGCTATTGTGTATCCCATTGTTATGTCCTCTTTATATGATTAAAAGCGTTTTCAATATGTTTAAGCGAAAGCTCGTAAGCCTTATCCGCATCGGAACTTGCGATGGCTTCATAAATCGCCTTGTGTTCGGCGACCGACGCCGCGGCGCGGCTTTTGTTGGTCACCGCGGCACGGCGGTATTTCTGGATCTTCTTGTGCAGTGAAACCAGGATCTCATAAAAAACGGTCTTGCCGCTTATCTTGTAAAGCATTTCGTGAAATTTGTTGTCCATCTGACGAATTCCGTCCGGGTCGCCCTTCGCGGCGTAATATTCCTGCAGATCGACGATTTCTTTAAGGTTGGAGAGATCCTCGTCGGTATGGTTTGTCGCCGCGATTTTGCAGATAAGACCCTCAAGCTTGCTTCTTATCAGAAAAATATCTTCAAGATCGTCCTCGGTTATGCCGATAACAACGGCGCCCTTGCCCGATTCCTCGATAAGATGCTCCTGCTCGAGGCGGCGAAGAGCCTCTCTTATCGGCGTTCTGCTCACGCCCAACGCGGCGCTCAGTTTACTCTCGGTAAGTATCTCGCCTTTTTTATACACTTCGCTTAAAATATCATTTTCGATCTGCTCGAAAACCTGGTCGGCGAGGGATATTGTTTTATGCTGCATGATCTTCCCTCCTTAAAATTTGCCGCCCGAAAGCTCTTTGATCTTGCCTTCGATCTCGCTTCTTGAAAGGGCGGTCTGTCTTCCGTCTTCATACTCCTTGTCGATCCATTCTTTGAGTTTTACGACAAGTTCGCACTTTTTGTTGACGACGTCATCACCCGAAAGATGATAATTCTGATTGATCCAATAGGCGATGCCGGCAAGTCCCGACGTTTTGCTTATAACGACGGTAGCGGGTTTGTTGAGTATCTTTTCGGTGTTGAAAATATTGTATATCTCTTCGTCCTTCAAAAGACCGTCGGCGTGGATGCCCGCTCTCGTTACGTTAAAATTCTGACCGACAAACGGGGTCATGGGCGGGATTTTATAACCTATTTCTTTTTCAAAATATTCTGCTATTTCGGTTATAACGGTCGGATCCATACCGTCAAACGAGCCGCGAAGGGAGGCATATTCCATAACCATCGCTTCAAGCGGCACGTTGCCCGTTCTCTCTCCTATGCCGAGCAGCGAGCAGTTGACACCCGCGGCACCGTAAAGCCAGGCAGTCGCGGCGTTGGAAACCGCCTTGTAAAAATCGTTATGACCGTGCCATTCCAAAAGTTCGCTCGGGACCTCGGAATACTGCCTTAAACCGTAGATTATGCCCGGAACACTACGCGGCAAAACGGCACCCGGATAGGAAACGCCGTAGCCCATCGTATCGCAGGCGCGGATGCGAAGCGGTATACCTGCGTCGCGCGACATCTTCATAAGCTCGTTCACAAAGGGAACGACAAAACCGTAGAAATCGGCTCTCGTTATATCCTCCAAGTGACAACGCGGCATAACGCCCGCCTCAAACGCCTCGGCGACCGAAGCGAGATACATATCCATAGCCTGTTTTCTTGACATTTTGAGTTTCTTGAAGATGTGATAGTCACTGCACGAAACAAGAATACCCGTTTCGCGTATACCTAAATCCCTTACAAGCTTGAAATCCTCCTTGTTTGCCCTTATCCAGGTCGTTATCTCGGGGAATTTAAGCCCTAATTCCTGACATCTGGCTACTGCCTCACGGTCTTTTTTGCTATACACGAACATCTCGGTCTGTCGGATGATCCCGTAGGGACCGCCGAGCCTTGACATAAATTTATAAAGCTCTACGATCTGCTCGACCGAATACGGTTCGACCGACTGCTGCCCGTCGCGAAGCGAGGTATCGGTTATCCAGATATCCTTAGGCATATCGATCGGAACGTGGCGGTGGTTGAAAACGATCTTCGGCACCTCATCATAACTGTAATAGTCACGGTATAAATTCGGCTCCTTCACATTTTGGAGCGAGTATTTATAGCTGTCCCTTTCAAGTAAATTACTGTTGTTTGACAATTCAAAATTCAAAACGATTCTCCTTTCTGTCAAGAGGCGTGTATACAATTATACACATATACGCGCATACTGTCAAGATGATCTTGATATTTATTATATGACAAATGTCTATTATGATGTCAAATGAATACAAAAGCGGGCAGATAGTATCCGCCCGCACGATTTATCGGTATTGCCTTGTTATCTGATGCCTGCCGATTTTTTCGGCATCATCCCGCTTTACAGCATAAGCTCGCAGACAAGTTCGCTATGCTCGGCGGGATCATCGATCGGTTTTCCACCGATAAGGCACGCCTCTCCGTATAGGAGCTTGGTGTATTTTTTAAGGGTCTCGGGATCGTCGTTATAAAGCTTTTTAAGCTTTTCGGCTATCTTATGACTTGCGCTTATTTCAAGAACGAGCTGCGCCTTAACCTTATTGTCCGCCGCTCCCGGCATAGCGTTGAGGGTCTTTTCCATTTCGAGCGACAGACCACCCTCGCTGGTAAGACAAACGGGGTGCTTTTTCAGTTTATTGGTAAAGCGAACTGCATTTATTTTATCGCCCAAGACTTCCTTCATTGCCGAGAACATATCCTTAGCGGCTTCGTTCTCGGCTTCGAGTTCCTTTTTCTCGTCATCGCTGTCAAGATTCAGGTTTTCGTCGCAGACGTTCATAAACTTCTTGCCGTCGTATTCCCTTAACATCATCAGGCAGAATTCATCGACGTTTTCGGTAAGATAGAGGATATCGAAGCCTTTATCCTTGACCGTATCACACTGAGGAATAAGGTCGATCCGCTCCTCGGTCTCGCCGCAGGCATAGTAGATCGTGTCCTGTCCCTCGGGCATTGCCTCGATATACTCTTTGAGGGTGACGAATTTACCCTGCTTTGAGGATTTGAAGATAAGAAGGTCCTTTAACACCTCGGCGTGCATCCCGAAATCGTTATAGACGCCGAATTTAAGCCCGACGCCGAACGCCTTAAAGAATTCTTCATACTTCTCGCGCTCGTTTTTGAGCATTTTTTCGAGTTCCGATTTGATTTTCTTTTCGAGGGTCTTTTCGATGAGTTTAAGCTGGGCGTCGTGCTGCAGCATTTCTCTTGAAATGTTGAGCGAGAGGTCCTCGCTGTCGACAAGACCCTTTACGAAACTGAAATAATCGGGCAAAAGGTCGGGGCATTTTTCCATAATAAGAACGCCCTTTGAATAAAGCTGGAGCCCTTTTTCAAATTCCTTCGTATAGTAATCAAACGGCGGATGTTTCGGGATAAAGAGGAGCGCTTTATAGGTCGCCGTTCCCTCGGTTGAGGAGCTGATGACCGTAAGCGGATCCTGATAATCCGAGAATTTCTCCTTATAGAAGTTGTTATAATCCTCGTCTTTTACCTCTTTTTTCGGTCTTTTCCAGATGGGGATCATACTGTTAAGGGTGCGAATTTCGGTAACGTCCTCATATTCGCCCTCCTTACCCTCGACCGCCTTTTTGGTCGTGAACGCCATAACGATGGGGTGGCGGATATAATCCGAATGCTTCTTGACAAGATCCCTTATCTTATACTGATCTAAAAACTCACTGTATTTTTCGTCGTCGGTATCGGGTTTGATATGCATAATGACCGTCGTACCGACGCTTGTCCTTTCACAGGGCTCGATCGTATAGCCGTCGGCTCCCGTCGAGGTCCAGCGGAAGGCGGTATCGCTTCCGTATGCCTTCGATTCGACGACGACCTTATCGCTTACCATAAAGGTCGAATAAAAACCGACGCCGAACTGACCGATAATATCAACGTTTTCGCTTTCGCCGTTCTCGGATTTAAAATCAAAAGATCCGCTCTTTGCGATGGTGCCGAGGTTTTTATCAAGCTCATCCTCGGTCATACCTATCCCGTTATCCGAGACGGTCAGGGTCCTGTTTTCCTTGTCGATCTTTATGTCGATCTTGAATTCGTCGGGTTTTATCCCGACCTTTGTGTCGGTCAGGGAGATAAAATAGAGTTTATCTAACGCGTCCGACGAGTTGGAGATGATCTCTCTTAAAAAGATCTCCTTATGGGTATAGATGGAATTTATCATCATATCCATTAGTTTTTTTGATTCCGACTTAAACTGCTTTGTTCTCATTGAAAATCACCTTTTTTAATAATAGAATCAATACATATTTTAACTTCGCCCGAGCGAAGATAAGATATCCCGTGTTCATCCTTGACGGTGAGTGCTCCGTCGTCGGTTATATCGGTTGCCGTTCCGACCAGGGTTTTGCCGTCTTTTATATATTCGATTTTTTTGCCTAAAACGTTCGAGCGCGCTTTATATTCACGCATATACTCGCGACCGTTTTCATAAATATCATAAAACTCAAAGAGCAACCTGTCGATAAACCGCTTTTTTTGCTCCGCCGATACGCTCTCACAAACGGATCCCGCCGTATCCTTTATATCTTCGGGAAATCCGCCCTTCGGAAAAGAAAGGTTGACCCCGATGCCCAAAACGGCATACCGGAACCCACCGCCCTCCGGGTCAAACACCCCTTCGGTCAATATCCCGCAGACTTTTTTTTCGTCGATATATATATCGTTTACCCATTTTATAAGCGGTATTACGCGGAA
>JAGAAE010000048.1 GCA_017615405.1 Clostridia bacterium
AAAAGGTCAACCGTGCTTTCCCGTATTTTATCGGTTTTAAGCAGTATTCCTTTTTCGGAATTCACGATCTCATAAATTCCCGATCTTGAAGATTTACTTCGAAGCATCGCGATATCTATAAGACCAATGACCGCACTCGGCGGGTCACCGAAACGGTCGCAGAGTTCATCTATAACGTCTTCTGCATCAGCGGTACTTGAAATTGCGGCGATGCGCTTATAAATCCCGAGTCGCGCAGGAAGAGAATCAATATAGTTCTCGGGGATATGAGCAGATATATCAAGATCTATCGTGCATTCGGGCAGTGTTTCTTTTTCGACTCCGTTTTCTTCCTTTACCACATCGTTTAAAAGGCGAAGATACATATCGTATCCGACCGCCTCCATATTTCCGTGCTGTTCGCCGCCTAAAATACTTCCCGCCCCCCTGATTTCAAGGTCACGCATTGCGATTTTAAATCCTGACCCGAACTGGGTAAACTCTCTGATCGCTTCAAGCCGTTTTTGAGCCGCCTCATTTATGACCTTTCCTCTTGAATAGCAAAAATAAGCATAGGCGCGTCTTGACGATCTTCCGACACGACCGCGAAGCTGATGAAGCTGAGAAAGTCCGAAGCGGTCGGAATTTTCAATAATAAGCGTGTTGCAGTTGGGAACGTCGACACCCGTCTCGATTATCGTCGTACAAACAAGGATATCTATCTCCTGATCGATCAGTTTCTGCCAGATATCGGAAAGTTCATCCTCGCTCATTTTTCCGTGGGCTATCCCGATGCGCGCGTCGGGTATCATTTTCGTGATCTTTGCAGCGCAATTCACAATGCTTTCGACCCGGTTATGCAAATAATACACCTGACCGCCGCGGCGAAGTTCTTTGATGATCGCCTCTCTGACGATCCCGTCGTTTTGTTCCAAAACATAGGTTTGAACGGGATATCTGTCGGCGGGAGCTTCGTCGATACTCGACATATCGCGAAGCCCGGACATCGCCATATTGAGCGTTCTCGGTATCGGTGTTGCCGAAAGGGTCAGAATATCAACGAAGGGATATAATTCTTTAAGTCGCTCCTTTTGTGCAACGCCGAATCGCTGCTCCTCGTCGATGATGACAAGACCGATATCTTTGAACTGCACGTCCTTCGATATCAGGCGATGAGTCCCTATCACCATATCGACACTCCCGGATTTGAGCCCTGAAATAATCCTCGTTTGCTCCTTTTTCGGCACGAAGCGGTTAAGAAGTCTGATTTCAACGGGAAGCTCGCCGATCCTGCTCATAATGGTATTATAATGCTGCATTGCAAGAATGGTCGTAGGCACTAAGAACGCGCATTGTTTGCCCTCGCTGATACATTTAAAGGCGGCTCTTAAAGCGACCTCGGTCTTACCGAATCCTACGTCGCCGCACAATAGCCTATCCATAGGAACGGGACGCTCCATATCGCGTTTTATTTCATTGATACACTGGATCTGATCCTCGGTTTCTTCATATTCAAAACGTCTTTCAAAATTGTTTTGAAGATCGGTATCCTTGCTGAATGCATAGCCCTTTGTCGACATTCTTTTGGCATATAGTTTTGAGAGTTGTTTCGCCATATCCTTGACGGCGGATTTGACGCGTTTTTTGGTGTTATTCCAACTCTGTGTACCGAGTTTGTTGAGTTTTATCCCCGAATCATCAGCCGCTCCGATATACTTTGATACCATATCAAGTTGCGTAACGGGTATATAGAGGTTATCCGAGCCTGCATACCTTATTTTTATATAATCTTTGATGACCGACTGCTTTTTAATCTGCGATATACCGTCGAAAATACCTATTCCGTAGCTCGAATGAACGACGTAATCGCCGCGTTTAAGTTCATCGAGACTACCTATGCTCTGCCCTTTTTTATAGCGTATCTTACGCTTAACGGGCTCACCTGAAACACGTCGGTTAGTAATAAGCATAAATTTCAAAAGAGGGATTTCAAAGCCCGACGACAATGACCCGACCGTAACGTAAATGCCGGGAGAATCGATTTTTTCGTCAAACGATAATGAGGCGGCAACGCCCTTTTCCCTCAGTTCCTCGCTGATGACGGTCGCCGCCTTTTTTTCGGGTGCAAGAACAACGACCGTACCTTTGATTTTTGAGACGTAGGAAATATCGTCAACAAGGACGTTTATATCCCCGTCCCATGGCGATATCCGCTTAAAATCAAAAGAATAGATCCCTTTAAGCGGCAGTAAATAAGACGTCCTCGGAAAACTTTCCATAAAGACCGGATTTGACGTTTTCGCAAACATCTCGGTCTTGGTCAGATAGATCTCAGACGTTTTTTTACTGAGTATCCCCTCTTCCAGCAATAGTTTTATATCTTCATTATGACTTTCTTCAAGACTCTTAAGACGCTCGCTTAAATTGGTCGTTTCGCAAACAACGCTCACGGCATCGGGCAGATAATCAAAAACCGTCGTTTTTTCATCGTACAGAAACGGGATATAAGCGTCGGGCGTAACCGGGATACCGTTTTCAAGACGATATATATCTTTTTCGATCTTCTCGCGCTGTTTTTCGGTGAGCTTTTTATCGCTTTTCAGAAAAGAATTCAGTTTTTCCGATAATCGCTGACCATCAAAAGGCATTTCATTTGCGGGAAAAATGTCGAATTCTTCTATTTTCCCGGTCCTGCGCTGTGACAAAATATCGTATTCGCTTAACGTATCGATATCGTTTCCCCAAAGTTCAATACGAATGGGGTTGGTGCGATTAGTCGGGAAAACGTCGACAATGCCGCCACGAACGGAATACATTCCCTTACCGTCGGTAATATCGGCTTTTTTATAGCCGAGGGCGGTCAATTTTTTCGAAAACTCGTCGATATCTATAACCGATTTTTCGTTGATATTAATAATGCTGTTTTCAAGGATTTGCCTCGGCACAGTGTACGTCAACGCCGAATCGATCGAAACCGTAACCACGTCAAAACCCCCGCCGATAATCTTCGACAGGGTATCTATCCTTTTGTATTCATAGTCTTTAGATCTTCCCTCGGTAACGGTGAAGTTGTAATCCCTGAGCGGCAGATTTATCGCCCTTACACCGAAACCGACAAGATCACCGCACATATTATATGCGGTCGCTTCGTCCGGCAAAAGCATAATTATCTTTTTACCCGTAATCGCCGAAACGGCGGCGGTCAAAAGTGCTTTATGGACCGACGAAAGCCCCGAAGCCGCAAGCGGAAATTTATCATCTTTAATATCCGACAAAAGCCGCCTGAATTCGGATTCTTTTTTTAATATATCAAATAGGAATCGCATACTATTTACTGTATTTATTCATTGCCGAATCAATACCGTTCTTAATCATCTCTTCGACCGCGCCGACCGAGTTTTCAAGAGATTTTTCAAAATCGCCATACTTTTCCTTAGGTATCTTACTTAAAACAAAATCTTTAAGGTCATATTCCGGCGTTGGTTTTTTGTCGACCCCGATCTTTATCCTCGGGATCTCTTCGCTACCGCAACATTCTATTATATCCTTAATGTCGTTATGACCGCCGGCAGAGCCTTTTCTTCTTATCCTGATATTCCCGATATCAAGAGAAATATCGTCAAAGATTATTATAACCTTTTCAAGCGGGATCTTGTAAAAAGAAACGATTTTTGAAACGGCGTTTCCGGAATTGTTCATATAGGTTTGAGGTTTTGCGGCTAAGATCCTTTTATCCCCTATATTAAATTCGCCGATGACCGCTTCAAATTTATGCTTCGAAAGCGAAAAACGATACTTTTCACATAATTTGTCCATAACCAAAAATCCGGCGTTATGACGGGTTTTTTCATATTGCAGTCCCGGATTACCG
>JAGAAE010000049.1 GCA_017615405.1 Clostridia bacterium
GATCACCGTTTCTTTGTCAGCGACAAGGGCGCCGAATTTCAAAAGACTGCCTCCATCCTTTTAGGAGAGGATATAAATGAAAATGACGTTGAAACGGCGGTAATAGATACCATATGAAGCTCTATGATATAATTACCGTTGCAGTCCAGGGTATCGACGACCGAAAAGAAGAAATAAAAACCGCCGACCGCGGCACCTATAAAAAAATCCCGGAAGGATTTTTAATAAGATATACCGAGAATATCTTTAAAGACGCGCCTCAGGTCTTCACCGAGATCATAATTTCTCCCGAAAAGACCGTAACCATAACCAAGGACGGCGGAATAAAATCAAAACTCATAATCGAGGAAGGAAGGGACAATAACTGTCTTTACTCGACCCCGATAGGGTCCATGGATCTGACCGTTTCAGGGGAAAGGGTCGCCTATATTCTGACCGACACGGGCGGCGAGGTGTACCTCTCCTATTCAATCAAACAGAATGAAAACTTAGTAAGCAAAAACAGTGTAACAATAACAATAAAAGAGGTTTAGCAATGTCACTTATCGTAAGTAAAGCAAAGGAACAAATCGAAAAGCTGATAGAGGACGCGGCAAAGGTCTCGATCGAAAACGGCGAATTAGAGCCCTCCGGAGAACTTGCAAAATTCGGCGTCGACGTGCCCGCAAACAGGGATCACGGCGATTATGCCGTCAACGCGGCGCTCGTATGGTCAAAGGTATTCCGCAAACCGCCGAGGGTAATTGCAGAAACACTCACCAAAAACGCGGATTTTGAAAACACCTATATCGACCGTTTCGAAATAGCCGGTCCCGGTTTTATAAACTTTTATCTTAATGACGACTATTATGCCGATATCCTTCTCGACGTTGCAAAAAAAGGCAAAGACTACGGAAAAAGCAACTTCGGCGAGGGAAAGAGGGTTCTTATAGAGTTTGTTTCGGCAAACCCGACCGGTCCTATGCACATAGGAAACGCAAGGGGCGGTGCGTTGGGTGACTGCCTTGCCGCGGTTATGGAGGCGGCAGGCTACTATACCGAGCGTGAGTTCTACATAAACGACGGCGGAAACCAGATAAACAAATTTGCCCTTTCTCTCGATATAAGATACCGTCAGTTATTCGGAGACGGTGTAGAAATGCCCGAGGACTCTTACCACGGTGAGGACATTATCGCCCACGCAAAGGCGTTTGCCGAAAAATACGGTGACTCCTTCATCGGGAAAAGCGAGGACGAGCGGAAAGCCGCTCTGGTAGAATTTGCGCTGCCTAAGAATATTGAGGGGCTTAAAACCGATCTTGCAAAGTACAGAATCGAATATAATACCTGGTTCAAGGAAAGCTCCCTCAACGAAAGCGGCGAGACCGAAAGGATCATTAACCTTCTTAAAAAGAGCGGGCACACCTACGAGCAGGACGGCGCATTGTGGTTCAAAGCGACCGATTTCGGCTGTGACAAGGATTTCGTGCTGATAAGGGCGAATGGTTTTGCAACCTACGTCGTCCCCGATATCGCCTATCACTACAACAAACTCGAGGTCAGAAAATTTGATAAAGCCATCGACGTTTTAGGCGCCGATCATCACGGCTACGTTCCCCGCCTTAAAGCGGCTCTTACCGCGCTCGGTATCGACGCCGACCGCCTTGACGCCGTCCTTATGCAGATGGTACGTCTTGTCCGCGACGGTGAGGTAATAAAGGCTTCAAAGCGTTCGGGAAAGGCGATAACCCTTGTAACGCTCCTTGACGAGGTACCGATAGACGCCGCAAGATTTTTCTTCAATCTTCGCGAGCCGAACAGTCATTTTGACTTTGATCTTGATCTTGCGGTCAGCGAATCGAGCAACAACCCCGTTTACTACGTTCAGTACGCCTATGCGAGAATATGCAGTATAATGAGGAATTTAAGCACCGAGGGTATACCGATAGATGATGCGACGAAGGAGCAGCTTAAACTTCTTAAAGCACCGGAAGAAAAGGAGCTTATCCTTCATATTGCCGCCTTCACCGACGAGATAATCCAATCGACAAAGTCCTATGACCCGGCGAGGATAACCCACTACGTCCTCGAACTTGCGACCCTCTTCCATAAGTTCTATTCCGCCTGCAGGGTCAAGGATTCGGATACCGAGCTTATGAAAGCAAGGATAACCCTTTGCAACGACACCGCGACCGTCATTAAGAACGTTCTCGATATGCTTAAAATAACAGCCCCCGAAAAAATGTAAGGAAGGTGGATAAAAATGAAGATAGACAACCGAAACCTAACTATGATCATGGACCTTTACGAGCTCACTATGGCAAACGGTATTTTCGAGGGTGAGTTCAGGGATACCGTCACCTATTTTGATATGTTTTTCAGAAGGGTGCCGGACAACGGCGGTTTTGCCATTATGGCAGGTGTCGAACAGCTTATCGACTACCTTAACGATCTGCATTTTGACGATGACGATATCGCATACCTTGAAGGTCTTAACCTCTTCTCAAAAGAATTTATCGATTATTTAAGGAACTTTAAGTTTTCCTGCGACGTATGGGCTGTGCCCGAGGGAACCCCCATATTCCCGATGGAGCCGATCGTCACGGTAAAAGGTCCCGCAATGCAGTGTATGATGGTCGAAACCATGCTTCTTCTGACCATAAATCATCAATCGCTTATCGCCACCAAGACAAACAGGATAGTCAGAGCCGCGGCGGGAAGACCCGTTATGGAATTCGGCGCAAGAAGAGCGCAGGGCGCAGACGCCGCATACTACGGCGCGAGAGCGGCTATAATCGGCGGCTGTGTCGGAACAAGCGACATCAAGACCGCCAAGGACTACGGCGTTATCGCCTCCGGAACGATGGCTCATTCATGGGTGCAGTTATTCCCCGATGAGTATTCCGCCTTCAAGGCATACGCCGAACTTTATCCCGACAGTTGTCTTTTGCTCGTCGACACCTACAACGTTATCCATTCGGGAATACCTAACGCCGTTAAGGTCTTCGACGAGGTGTTAAAACCGCTCGGGAAACGCCCACTGGGCATAAGGATCGACAGCGGAGATATAACCTATATCAGCAAAAAAGCAAGAAAGATGCTCGACGACGCCGGATATCCCGACTGTAAGATATGTGTTTCCAATTCACTCGACGAATATCTTATAAAGGATATGATCTCTCAGGGTGCCGAGGTTGACAGTTACGGTGTCGGCGAACGCCTTATAACCGCGTCGAGCGAGGCGGTCTTCGGGGGAGTTTACAAGCTTGCCGCGACCGAGAAAGACGGCGTCATAACGCCTAAAATAAAGGTCAGCGAAAACACCTCAAAGATAACCATACCCGGCGTCAAGATACCGTGGCGGCTTTACGACCGTGAAACGGGCAAAGCCATAGCCGACGTCATAACGCTCAACCACGAAAGGATCGACGACAGCGAGCCGTATGAGATATTCGACCCGGTTTATACCTGGAAACGAAAGACGGTAACGAATTTTATTGCAAGAAAACTTCAGACGAAGCTTTTCGAAAGCGGCAAGCAGGTCTATACCTCGCCGGCTCTTAAAGAGATCGTGGCTTACCGAAAGGAAGCGGTCGATTCGCTCTGGGACGAGGTAAAGAGATTTGAAAAACCGCATAACTACTACGTCGATCTTTCCGAAGACCTTTGGACCCTTCGCAACGACCTTATCAACGAACACACTTTCAAGGGCGAATAAAGCCCGAAAATAACAATAAAACGGTGAAAAAAATGAAAAAGACCCTTTGTTTGATATTCAGTATACTTTTTGTGCTCTCCTTTGCGGGATGCAAGATCAGAAACAAAGAAGAGGATCGTCCGACCCTCGATACCGACGCGTCGGGCGTCGATATAATCAAGTATGCCAAAAAAGGAAAGATCCCCGAGTTAAAGTACGCCTTGGGCGATGATGCCGATGCGATCATAGCCGCTTTAGAAGATGACGAAGACGAAGCTTTCAGTATAATGGACGGCGACGAATACACGACCATTATCACCCCCGACAACGCAAATCTCGTATTTGAGACCGAAAGTAAAGAAAAGAAGATAAAGTATATCGTTTCGTTCGGCAAATCCTACGGGTTTGAAAACGAGGTCGACCCGAACACGGTCAGCGAAGTAATGGATAAAAAGGGATATTCGGCAAAACTTTCCGCCATTCCCAAAAAACTTATGCAATTTGTCCCGGCAAGTGCAAATTGCGACTGTCTTTCTTATACCGTTTCAGGTTATTCTCTCAACTTTGT
Organism: Clostridia bacterium; assembly: GCA_017615405.1. Classification (GTDB taxonomy): domain Bacteria; phylum Bacillota; class Clostridia; order Oscillospirales; family Acutalibacteraceae; genus UBA737. Next base: position 4,245 of record JAGAAE010000049.1, read on the forward strand.
CTTTGATAATAACTATCTTGCCGCAACAATACTCTACAAAAAAGGATAATCAGAAAAAATGTCAATGTTTGAAAACAAGATCATATTTGAGTCCTACCCCGTCTTACCGCTTCGCGGGCTTGTTGCCTTCCCGTCGATGACGCTTACCGTCGACGTCGGGAGAGTAAAATCCGTAAAAGCAATAAACTACGCGGTCGACAGCGATACGCTTATATACGTCGTAACCCAGAAAAACGTGACCGAGGACGTTCCGACGCTCAAGAGCCTCTATCCTATCGGATGCCTTTGCAGAATAAAACAGGTCTTTAAGATGAACAACGAGTTAAAGGTCGTTTTAAACGGGGTTTGCAGGGCAAAACACACCAACTTTACGGACAACGGAAATCATTACTGTTCGGTTGTCGAAAGACTTTATGACAGCGAAATAAAAAACCGGCCCATATACGTCGAGTCTCTCGTCAGACGCATACATAACGAGTTTTTATACTATGCCGACGTTGCAAACGGCATACCCTCGGAACTTGTGGCGACCGTCGCTTCGCGAAACGATATTAGTTTTCTCACCGATTTTATCGCCTTCAGCATCGATGCGCCGTTTGACGATAAGCAGTTCGTTTTGGAGCAGCTTTCACCTGTAAAGCGCGCCAAGATAGTTATCGAAATGCTGATAAAAGAGCGCGAGATATGCAAGATCGACAACTCGATCGCCCGTCAGACGAGGCACAATATCGACGAAAATCAGAAGGAATATTACCTTAAAGAACAAATGAAGGTAATAAGCGACGAGCTTTACGGGGACGACAGTTTTGACGAGATCGACGGCTTCTTTGAGGCGGTCGGGAAGCTCAATGCGCCGGAAGACGTCAAGAATAAAATCAACAGCGAAATAACAAAACTCTCAAAAATGCCCCAAGGCTCCCACGAAGGAACGGTGGTCAGAGGCTTTATTGAGTTATGCCTTGAACTCCCCTGGAATACCTTCACAAAGGGCAAGGTCGACATAAAGCGCGCCGAAAGGATACTCGACCGTGATTTTTACGGTATGCAAAAGGTCAAGGCGCGGATACTTGAAATGCTCTCGGTTTATGCCCTCGCGCCCGATATCTCGGGGCAGATAATCTGCCTTGTCGGTCCTCCCGGAGTCGGAAAGACCTCGATAGGCAAGACGATAGCCGAATGTATGGGACGTAAATTTGCGAGGATATCCTTAGGCGGTATGCACGACGAGGCGGAAATACGGGGTCACAGGCGGACCTACATAGGCGCAATGCCCGGAAGGATAATAAACGCGATAAAACAGACCGAAACGTCCGATCCGCTCATTCTTCTTGACGAGATCGACAAGCTCGCCAATGATTACAAGGGCGACCCGGCTTCGGCGCTTCTTGAGGTCCTCGACCCGGAGCAAAACTGCAAATTCTGCGATAACTTCCTTGAAATACCCTACGATCTTTCAAAGGTCGTATTCATAACGACGGCTAATTCTTCCGACACCATTCCAGAGCCGCTTCTTGACCGTATGGAGGTCATCGAGTTGGAGGGGTACACAAGGGAGGAAAAATTCAACATTGCCAAAAAGCACCTTGTTAAAACCGAGCTTCAAAGGCACGCGCTCACAAGCAAGACCTTCCGCATCACCGACGGCGCGATCTACGGGCTTATAGACTTTTACACAAGGGAAGCGGGCGTTCGTAAACTTTCAAGAAGTATAGCCTCTCTCTGCGCCAAAGCGGCAAAAAAGATAGCCTCCAAAGAGGAGACAAGTGTAACGGTAAAGGATTCCGATCTTATTCCGCTTTTAGGCAAACACAAATACAAACCCGAAGTCATCCTTAAAAACGATGAGGTAGGTATCATAAACGGTCTCGCCTGGACAAGGGTAGGCGGCGAGATAATGCAGATGGAGGTCGCCGTTCTCGACGGGACCGGCAAGGTCGAACTCACCGGAAACCTCGGAAACATTATGAAGGAATCGGCGACCGCCGCGGTGACATTTGTCCGCGCAAACGCCGAGAAATACGGGATCGACCGCGATTTTTACAAGACAAAGGACATACATATCCACGCCACCGAATCAGCCGTTCCGAAGGACGGTCCATCGGCAGGCGTTACCATAACGACCGCCCTCGTTTCGGCTCTCACCGGACGTGAGGTTCGCCGCGATATCGCCATGACGGGCGAGGTCACCATTCGCGGCAGAGTCCTCCCGATAGGCGGTCTTAAAGAAAAGGCGATGGCGGCGTATACGGGTGGCGTTAAGACGGTTTTCATTCCGAAAGAAAACGTCCCCGACCTTGACGAGGTTGACAAGACCGTCAGGGACAACCTGACCTTTATCCCCGTTTCGCGCGTTGAGGACGTTATCGACAGCGCCCTTATCTGCCATGACGCTCCGAAGGAGGAGCCGATCGCGTTCGGCACTCAGAACACGAACAATTACGCCGAGAGGTTATGCAGATGAACGTAAACAACGCCGTTTTTGAGGCGGCATTCGGAACGGCGGAGCAACTCCCCGTTTCGGATCTGCCGGAATACTGCTTTTCGGGGCGCTCAAACGTCGGAAAATCGTCGCTTATAAACAAGATCCTTAACCGAAAAAACATCGCGAGGGTCAGTTCTACCCCGGGCAAAACAGTCACAATAAACTTTTATAAGGTTGACGAGATCCGACTCGTCGATCTTCCCGGCTACGGCTACGCAAAGGTTAATTTCGGCGAAAAGGAACGCTGGGCGAAGCTTATGGAGACCTATTTTACGTCGGACAGGAATATCGCCCTCGTTTTCCAGCTTGTCGATATGCGGCATGACCCGGCAGAATTTGACCTTTCAATGCTATCGTTTTTAAAAGAGAACTCGATACCATACGCAATAATTCTTACAAAATGCGATAAACTCAACAAAACAGGGTTTGCAAATCAACTTGAAAACATAAAGGAATATCTGGGCGATCTCGCATCGGGCATCCCGGTCATTCCATTCTCTGCCCTTAAAGGAACGGGAACAAAAGAGATAACGGAGCTGATTAAGTAAGGTTTTATGAAAAAACTGACATATCTCGGTATGACCCTCGTTTTGCTGCTGCTTGTCGGCTGCAAGGAAACGGGCGGCGAAACAAAAAGCGAAAAATCGACGCGGTTTTTGCTTGATACGGTTGTTACACTCGATGCCGACTGTGATAAAGAGACCCTCAACGAGGCATTTTCACTGTGCGAAGACTATGAAAAGCTTTTAAGCAGAACAAAGCCCGAAAGCGAGGTCTCAAAGCTTAACGGATCGGACGGCTTTATCGAGGTCTCAAAGGCAACGCGCCATATCGTCGAACGCTCGATATACTACGGAGATCTATCGGGCGGCAAATTTGATATAACGCTCTGCCCCGTTATAAATCTGTGGGATTTTGAAGGCACCTCGCTCCCCGACAAAGACGAGATCGCCGAGGCACTTAAAAACGTCGATTATCAGAGCATCGAAACAGACGGCGACAAAATCAACACAAACGGCAAACAGATCGATTTGGGTGGCATCGCAAAGGGCTATATTGCCGATGAACTTCTCTCCTTTTTTAAGAAAAATGACGTTAAAAGCGGCATTATAAACTTAGGCGGAAACGTTATGGTTTTCGGCGAGCGCACCTATGACGTCGGTATATTAAAACCGTTCGGTGACGGAGATCTTTCGGCGACACTTCGCCTTAAAAACAAATCGGTCGTGACCTCGGGCGTTTATCAGCGGTATATAAATGACGGCGGAAAAATATACCACCATATTTTAGACCCTGCGACAGGGTATTCCGCCATAACCGATCTTTATTCGGCTACCGTCATCGGCGACACCTCGCTTGACTGCGACGCACTCGCCACGATATGCATCCTTTTCGGGAAAGACAAGGCAAAGGATCTTATCGAAAATACCGAAAAAACCGAAGCCGTCTTTATCGACAGCGAAAACAATCTTACTTACACCTCCGGGCTTTATGAAAAAGACGGAGTTCTGATATTAAAATAATTATCTCGAAAGGAATTTCATCATGGGTTTGATCAAAGCTATTTTCGGAAATTACAGTGAAAGAGAATTAAAAAGGATAAAGCCGAAACTTGAAAAGGTTCTGGCACTTGAAGACGAATACAAGGCTTTAAGCGACGAACAGTTACGTGCGAAAACCGACGAATTCAAGAAAAGGTATGAAGACGGAGAATCACTTGACGATCTTCTGCCCGAGGCATTCGCCGCCTGCCGCGAGGCGGGTGACCGCGTACTCGGTATGCGTCACTTCCCCGTTCAGATACTCGGCGGCATCGTTCTTCATCAGGGACGTATAAGCGAAATGAAGACCGGTGAAGGTAAGACCCTCGTCGCGACGCTTCCGGCATATCTTAACGCCCTTTCGGGCAAGGGAGTTCATATCGTTACCGTAAACGATTACCTCGCCAAGCGTGACTCGGAGTGGATGGGAAAACTCTACCGCTTTATGGGTCTTTCGGTCGGTCTTATCATTCACGGGATGGACAATGACGACAAAAGAGAGGCATATAACGCCGACATTACCTACTGCACGAACAACGAACTCGGATTTGACTATCTGCGCGATAATATGGTCACCTATAAAGAGCAGAAGGTTCAGCGCGAGCATAATTTTGCCATTGTCGATGAGGTCGACTCGATACTCATAGACGAAGCGAGGACCCCGCTTATCATTTCGGGTCAGGGAAGCGAATCTACCGAGCTTTACTCGAAGGCAAACGCCTTTGCTCTTTCGCTTAAAATGGTAAAGGTTAAGGAAATGGACGACAAGGCGACCGACGAAACGGCAAATTACGACGGTGACTACGTTGTCGACGAAAAGGCAAGAACAGCCACCCTCACCCCGAGCGGTGTCGAAAAGGCGGAAAAATATTTCGGGCTTGAAAATCTCAATGATTCCTCAAACATCGAGATCTCGCACCATATTTCGCAGGCGATCCGTGCCCACGGAATTATGAAGCGCGACGTCGACTATGTCGTCAAGGACGGCGAGGTCATCATCGTCGACGAATTCACGGGACGCCTTATGTTTGGCAGACGCTATAACGAAGGTCTCCACCAGGCGATCGAGGCAAAGGAAGGCGTCAAGGTCGCAAAGGAGTCAAAAACGCTCGCGACCATTACCTTCCAGAACTTCTTCCGCCTTTATGACAAGCTTTCCGGTATGACCGGTACCGCTATGACCGAAGAGGCGGAATTCCGCGAGATCTACAAGCTTGACGTTATCGAGATACCGACCAACAAGCCGCTTATCAGGATCGACGAAAACGACGCCATTTTCAAAACCGAACAGGCAAAATTCAGGGCAGTCATTGACAGGATAGTTGAATGCAACAAAAAGGGACAGCCCGTTCTCGTCGGTACGATAACCATTGAAAAATCGGAACTTTTGTCAAAAATGCTTCGTGCAAAGGGCATAAAACACAACGTCCTCAACGCCAAGCACCACGAAAAGGAAGCCGAGATAATCGCTCAGGCGGGCAAGCCCTACGCCGTCACGATAGCCACCAATATGGCGGGTCGTGGTACCGATATCATGCTCGGCGGTAACGCGGAATATCTTGCGAAAGCCCAGCTTCGTCACGACGGTTTAAGCGAGGATATGATCCTCGAAGCGACCGGATTCGGCGAGACCGACGACAAGGATATAATCAAGGCAAGAGAAGACTTCAAAAAATACAACGATCAATTCAAACAGGAAATCGCCCCCGACGCGGAATTTGTAAGAGAAGCGGGCGGACTTTGCATCGTCGGAACCGAACGCCACGATTCAAGACGTATTGATAATCAGCTTCGCGGACGTTCGGGTCGTCAGGGCGACCCCGGAAACACGAAATTCTATATTTCGCTCGAAGACGATCTTATGCGTCTTTACGGCGGCGAAAGGATCGCTGCGCTTATGGACACCTTAAAAGTCGACGAGAATATGCCGCTTGAGGCGGGTATGCTTTCAAGAACGATCGAAAACGCCCAGAAGCGAAAAGAAGGTATGAACTTTGCCGCGCGTAAAAACGTTCTTGAATACGACGACGTAATGAACAAACAGCGTGAACTTATTTACGAGCAGAGGAACAAGGTCCTCTACGGCGAGGACATCAAGGGAACCGTTATAAAGATGATCGACGACACCATCGATGCCTACACCAAGATCTATCTTGCCGACGATGAGGTTCACGATAATTGGGACGTAAACGGACTTAAAGAATTCTTCGAGCCGTGGATACCGGGCGCTAACGAGATATCCTTTAAGGACGCCGAAGAACTTGCAAATACCTCCTGCGAAGAGGTTGCCGACACCTTAAAGGAAAAGGCGCATAAGATCTATGAGCAAAGAGAAGAAGAATTCGGATCTGACGTTATGAGACAGATCGAACGCGCGATGCTCCTTCGCAGCGTCGATACAAACTGGATGGATCATATCGACAATATGGACGATCTTCGCCAGGGCATCGGACTTCGCGCCTACGGTCAGCACGACCCGGTAGTTGCATACAGAAACGAAAGTTACGATATGTTCTCGGCAATGACCGATGCCATAAGAGAGCAGACCGCGAAGCTCGTTATGACCGTTCGCGTCCGCAAGGATGAAGAGGTCAAGCGCGAGCAGGTTGCAAAGGAGACCGGCACCGGTGAAAAGCCGCTTACCGTTCGCGGAAAAGGCGTTGTCAGCAAGAATGCACTCTGCCCCTGCGGAAGCGGAAAGAAATACAAACGCTGCTGTGGGAAAGACATTGAGGATTAACCTTTTATGAAAACGATCAAATTCACCAAGATGCAGGGTATCGGCAACGATTATATCTATATCGACTGCTTCAAGGAAAAAATCGAAAATCCCGAAAAATTGGCGATAGAAATGTCGCCGAGGCGTTTTTCGGTCGGCTCTGACGGACTTATCCTTATTTGTCCGTCGAAGGTCGCCGACGCAAAGATGCGGATGTTCAACCTCGACGGAAGCGAGGGAAAAATGTGCGGCAACGGGATACGATGCGTAGCAAAATACGTTTACGATAATATTCTTAAAAAGGATCGGCTTGATATCGAAACCCTAAGCGGGATAAAAACGATAGACGTCTTTGCCGAAAACGGCGTTGCAAAGACCCTTTCGGTAAATATGGGCGCGCCCGAGTTTTCACCCCCGAAGATCCCCTGCGCGTTTGAAGGCGAAAAAATGATAAACGAGCCTGTCGATATAAACGGTGTCTCCTACAATATGACCGCAGTTTCGATGGGCAATCCTCACGCCGTTATATTCCTTGATGAAATAAAATCGCTCGACCTTGAAAACAACGGTAAATATTTTGAAAATAATCCGCTTTTCCCCGAAAAGGTCAACACGGAGTTTGTAGAGGTCATCGACGAAAAGACCCTTAAAATGCGGGTATTTGAGCGCGGAAGCGGCGAGACCTTCGCTTGCGGAACGGGAGCCTGTGCCGTTGTTGCCGCCGCAGTCGCAAACGGCATCTCCAAAAAGGATACCGAAATCAAGGTCAGCCTTTTGGGCGGCGACCTTTATATCACCTATTCGTCCGACAGCTCTATATATATGAGAGGTCCTGCCAAAACGGTCTATGAGGGCGAATACTACCTATGTGAATAATTTTTCAGGAGATAAAAAATGAAAACACTTCCCTTTTCAAAAGAAGACGTCCTGAACTGGACAAAAAACCACCCTACTCCCTTCTACGTTTACGATGAGGCGGGGCTGAGAAAATGCGTTACCGATCTTTATAAGGCTTTTTCGTGGAACAAGGGCTTTTGCGAGTATTTTGCCGTAAAGGCGCTCCCCAACCCTTCAATTTTAAGACTTTTAAAGGAATTAGGATGCGGTACCGACTGCGCCTCGGAGCCGGAGATCGTCCTTTCGGTTAAGAGCGGGATCACCGGCAAAAAAATAATGTTCAGTTCCAACGAAACTACCGTAAGAGAGTATGAAGTCGCGCTCAAAAACGGTGCCATAATAAATCTCGACGATATAACCCATATCGAATTTCTCGAAAAGATCGCTCCCCTGCCCGAAACCATCTGTTGCCGCTATAATCCGGGCAAATTCCGTAACACGAACGACATAATGGGTCACCTTTACGATTCAAAATTCGGTATGACCTACGATCAGATAAAACTCGCCTTCAAGACCCTTAAAGAAAAGGGCGTCAAACATTTCGGCATCCATGCAATGCTTGCAAGTTGTTGTCTTGAAGAGGACTACTATCCCCGCCTTGCCGAGGAAATATTCGCTCTTGCGCTTGAAATGAAAAAGGACTTTGACATAAACGTAGAATTCGTAGACCTTTCGGGCGGCATCGGAATTCCTTACAAGCCGGGCGAACAGCCGGTCGACATATTTAAGATAGGCGACGAGGTCAGAAAGGTCTATGAGCGTATGGTCGAGGATAACGGACTCGAGATCGCCATATTTACCGAGATGGGAAGATACATAACGGGTCCTTACGGCTACCTTATCACGAAAGCCATCCACTATAAACATATATATAAGGAATATATCGGCGTTGACGCAAGCTGTTGTGATCTTATGCGTCCCGCGATGTACGGCTCGTATCACCATATAACGGTTTTAGGCAAGGAGAACGCCGAGGCGGCAGGCAAATTCGACGTCGTCGGCTCGCTTTGTGAAAACAACGATAAGTTTGCCGTTGACCGAAAGCTTCCCAAGGTCGATATAGGCGACTACCTCGTTATCCACGATGCCGGCGCCCACGGTCACGCTATGGGATATAACTATAACGGAAAACTTCGCTGCGCCGAATTTCTTATGCACCCCGACAAGTCGATCAAGATGATCCGACGTGCGCAGACTATGAACGATTATTTCATAACGCTTGATATCGACGAAGATTTCAAAAGATAAAAAAACGATAAAGGTAAATATTAACACCATTTTTACTTTCTGTTAATATTCACTTAATAAAATCCCCCTATCCTTTTCTTAAAAGGAGATGTCGGAAATGGACAGTATTTATGGTGAGCATCGCCCGAAAATGGAACAGAGTCTTAACGAAGTGTTAGATCATATTTCAAGCATTCGTTTTGACCTGAAAAACAAAAACGGCATGGATCCCGTTGAGCATTGCCTTTACCGGATAAAAGCAGAGGACAGTATGCGGGAAAAATGCAGGCGAAATCACCTTCCCGAAAACGAAGACAGTGCTCTGCTCCGGTTACACGATGCCATCGGTGTTCGTGTCGTTTGTGCATTTTTAAGCGACGTTTACGCCATACGCGACGGTCTTCGCGCACTGCCCGACATTACCGTTACGGATGAAAAGGATTACATCACACGCGCTAAGCCGAACGGTTACCGAAGCTATCATATGATCATAAAGACCCGTCAAGGCTATTTTGTCGAAATTCAACTCAGAACCGTTTCGATGGATACCTGGGCTTCTTTGGAGCATCATATGAAATATAAAAAGGCTTTATCGGGAAACGTCGAACTTTTCTCTTCGGAGCTCAAGCGGTGTGCTGACGAACTTGCTTCAACCGACGTTTCGATGCAAGCGATAAGAGATCTGATTTTTGAAGACAACCGTTAGCCGACCGTTTTTTATCCATCCTGTTCTCTTTTATTCCGGCTGAATTTTAATACAAGGGAGATTATTATTATGAAAAAACTTACAACCGTTCTTCTTACAATTATATTTGTTCTTACATTTTGCGCTTGTGGAAGCAATACAAACTCAAAATCCGGGAAATCCACCGATGCCGATGTCAATACGGATATTTCCACAGATTCGGATGAAACGACCGAAACGGCAACTCCCGTAACAGATGATTCGGTCACCGCCTCGGAGACCACGTCGTCCTTTTCGATCGAAAGCTCCGACGGAAAATACAGCACCGATTCCGGCAATTATACCATTACAACCGCCGGCACCTATTCTTTCACGGGCGCCGTCAACGGTCAGATACTCGTTAAAGCCGGCGAAAACGACGAGGTTATACTCGAACTCAACGGAACGACCATTACCTATGATAAAGATTCACCGATAAAGATACTCTCCGCCGGGAAGGTCGAGATTTCGGCAAAAAGCGGTACCGAAAACGTCATTAACGACAAACGGAGCGCCAAGACCGCCGACAACGCCGATCAGGGCGAGGGTGCCATCTATGCAAAATGCGATCTTAAACTCAAAGGAACGGGAACGCTTGTCGTCAACGCTTCGTATAATAACGGCATCCATACGACAAAAGATCTCACTATCCAGAAACTTTCGCTTAAATCAAACACCTTTAACAATGCGATCAAAGGCAATGATTCGGTCACCGTTACAAGCGGAACGGTCGTCGCTATTTCAACAAACGGCAACGGCATAAAAACCGAAAACACCGATACGAACAAAAACGGTGTGACAAGAGGAAATATATCGGTAACCGGCGGATCGCTCACCGTATATGCCGCAGGCGACGGTATTGAGGCGGCGCACAATTTCGAGATGTCCACCGGTGAGGAAGGCGTTGCACCCTCGGTCACCGTCTACACCGGCTCTTACAGCGGATATACCGCTTCGGGCGCTTCAACCTCCTCTTTTAAAGGCATTAAGGTTCAAAACGAACTTAACGTAAAGAGCGGAAGCATCAACCTTAAAACCTACGATGACGGACTTCACGCCGACTACGGGACGCAATTTGACGACGGCACCAAGGGCAAAGGAACCATCAATATTTCCGGCGGTACTTTGAGCATAAACGTTTATGCCCCCGAAAACAAGACCCCCGGCGGAAGAATGGGTCCGGGTGGTCCGGGCGGACAACAGACCGTTTCCGGAGCCGATGGTATCCACGCCGACTATACGCTCAACGTTTCGGGCGGCACCATTAAAATAGACAGTGCCTACGAAGGGCTTGAAGCCAACGTCATCAACGTTTCGGGCGGCAAGACCTACGTCGCCGCCAATGACGACGGTGTAAATGCCTGCAAGGGCAACACAACACCGCAGATCAAGGTTACGGGCGGATATCTTGACGTCGCCGTATCGCCGAACGGTGATACCGACGGTATTGACAGCAACGGTACGTACAGCCAGACCGGAGGCGTAGTTATTGCAAGAGGTCCGAACAATCAGAATATGGCGGCTATCGACGCCGACAGCTCGGTAAGTATTTCGGGCGGTACGTTGGTCGTCCTCGGATACGGCAGGGTAAGCGCAGGAAGCAGCGTAAAGAATTATTCGCTGTCGCTCCATTCCTCCGGAAGTCATACGATCAAGGTCGGCGGCACGTCCTACACCTTTACAAACTCTTTCACCTACGGCAGAACGACCGTTTACAGCAGCGTTTCTGTTTCCGCATAAATCCCGAAAGGAAGGAAAGTCAGATGAAGATACTGCTTGCGATAAACGACAGGGATCTTTTAAGCAGTCTTGACAGTATATTGACCATAGAAGGCTTTGAAACGGATACTGCGTTTGACGGCGTTCAGGCGATTTCGCTTTTGTCGCGGAAAAATTTCGATCTTGCGGTCATAGACGAGTATATCACCCTTTTGACCGCAAAAAAGATCGCCGAGACCTGCAAAAACGAGTTTAATACCAAGACGATCCTTCTTTGTGACAAAAAAACGGGCGACGGTTTTGCCGACGCCGAGATAAAGTATCCTTTCGTATCCGGAGAATTTATTTCAATTATTCATTCGCTGTCAGGTAGAAATGCCGACATAATTACCGATGATCAAGGAGAAGTCAATTTATGAAAAAAGCAAGAATTAAGTTCCTTATATTTGCCTCCGCCTCGGTCGCGATACTGCTTATCGCAATACTGTCGGTAATAAACGTCGTAAATTTTACCATGGCGGCGGATGACGCAGACCGGATAACAGCTCAGCTTGCCCGAAATCGCGGCGAGTTCAACCAAACCGACGTTGAACCAAACGGAGAAAAGCCCGAACGTTTCAAGCCCGGCTCAATGGGTCCCGCTTCCCCCGATATGAATCCATCCGTAAGATATTTTACCGTAAAGATAGATGATGACGGTCACGCTGAAGAAATAGTTCACAGAATAAACGCTTTTTCTTCGGATGAGGCGATAGCACTTGCCGAAAAACTCAAAA
>JAGAAE010000050.1 GCA_017615405.1 Clostridia bacterium
AAAGATTGAGAATACTAAGCTCATCCGAAACGAGAACGTAGCTTAAAAGGGTCATCGGTATGGTGAAAATCGCATATGGAACGGTCGAATAGCAGACCGCCGTATAGACGTTCTTAAATGTGCCCTTACCGTCCATAAGGGTTGTAAAGCACATATTTGACACAACGACAAGCAGCAGCGGAAATACCGTGTTTGAAAGCGCGGACATTACAGTGGCGCTCTCGCTCTTCTGCAGATAGCAGGCGCCGAGCGTTGCGTAGATCGCGCTCACGCTCGTAAGTCCGAGCCAGAAGGTGGCGGCGCGAATACTGCCGCGTTTTTCCGCTTTGAGTGCCCAGTGCCCGTTAAAGGGATGACGCATTACGTAAAAACCGAATATGACCTCGTCGCGGAATCTGCCGCTGTGAGGATGCTCGGTCAGTTTTTCGTTGTATCTGCCTATCTTTCTTATAAGCCAAATTATGACGACCAGTATAACCACAACGCCGATAAGGGTGAAGAATCCGGCTTTTTGCAGGATTTCGTCGCGGCGAAGTTTATACGCCTTTTCATAATAGGTCTTATCCCCTATTATTTTGAAATAATCCATGGCTTGCTGGTATTTGCCCTTTTCGAGCGCGATCTTACCAAGCCCTAAATACGCCATATCGAAATTGTTGTTCTGGGATATTACCGTCTGCCATAAAGCATCGGCTTTTTCATACTGCATGGTTTCCTGGTAGCCGATGACCGTGTCGATAAGTTTTCCGTATTCGGTCTGTTTAAGAACGGTGACCGACCCGTCAAAGGAATCGAGCATATAGAACCTGCCGTCGTTCCAACAAAAGGCGCAAAGGGTGTTATAAAGTCCCATCGCTTCGCCCTTGCCGCCGAAAGCATACAAAAGATTGCCCGATGAATCATAGGTAAATATCTTGTTTTGAAGGGTGTCAAGAAGGGTATACATACCGTTTGACAACAACGTAACGTCATTTATTTTTGATGGCTCGGGGCTTCCCGAATATGCCGAAAAGTTAATATCTCCGACCGGCGGGAAAAAACCGTTACGAACAAGGACGTCGGTGCCGGCAGGATTCAGTTTCTTTATCGGTGCATAGGCACTTGATCCGCTCCTTGACTTGACGGCGGTATAGAGTTTATATCGGTCAATATCCGAGCAGGTCACGTAAACAAAGCCCTTTTCATCGATGGTCAGGTTTGAATACTCGACCGAAACGTTGGATTCACTGCGGTCAAGCTGCTCTTCACTCATAAAGGCTTTCCATATCGCGGTTATTGGATTGACGTTGGCTTCCTGAGCTCCGAAAAATCCCTCGAAATTGCCGTCGGGATCAAGAGAAATAATACCCATATTGGTATTCTTGGATACTACGTAAACGTTATCCGCATTATCCGTAACGACCGCCGTCGGGGTGTACGAAAAGCCCTCCGGCAGAATGTCGGCAGACAAGGCGGGAAGTTCCTTTATAAGCGAGAAGTCCTTATCAAAAACAAGGATCCTCGCGTTTCTCGTATCGGCAACGTAGAGATTGGATTTTGCGTTAACAAAGACGCCCTGCGGCTCGCTTAAACTGTCCGTTTCGCCGTTGTTTTCAAATTCCGAGATGACCTTTTTGACGGTAAAATTACCGTCGGTCACAACTACTCTGTTATTGCCGGTGTCGGCAATAAATATATAGTCCCTCGTCTTATCATAGATGATATCGCTCGGGTTTTTAAGAATACCTATCTCTCCGAACTCGGCAACCTTAGTCTCCGGGGTGTATGCCGCCGGGGATATCTGAGCCTTTCCGGAATAGGTATAGGTATAGGTTTCGTAAGAGGTCGCCGCGCTGACGCTGACACTTAAACTTGAAAGTATCAGGACAAGGGCAACTATGAATAAAAACAACTTCTTCATATCATCACCCTAATCCTTCATGCCCGAAGTCGCGACCGTTTCGACGATGTTGCTCTGTGTTATAACGAAGACGAGGATCGGCACGATCATCATTATTACCGATGCCGCCGCCGAGGCGCCCTGCCTCGCTATACCGCCGGCAACTACCTGCGAAAGAGCGTAACTTAAAGTTTTCAGTTCCTCGCTTCTTATCGTTGCGGTCGACTGAACTCCCCAAAGACCCTGGAACGAGAATATCATAAGCGTAAGCCAAGCCGGTTTTACGAGCGGCATTATTACCTTGAAAAATACCGTACCCTCGCCTGCGCCGTCTATATGCGCCGCCTCTATGAGAGAGTCGGGTATATTCGCCTCTATAAACTGCTTCATAAGGTAAAGACCGAGTGAGGAGGCAAACGCGGGAAGGATTATTGACCAATGGGTATCGATGAGACGCAGTTTCGCCATAATAAGGAAGTTCGGCACCGCCGTAACGACACTTGAAAACATAAGCGAGAAAACTACCATTTTGAAAAGAAAGTTTCTGCCCGGGAAATCGTGTTTCGCAAGCGCATAGGCGCAAAGCGACGAAAGAATAACGTGACCGAAGGTTCCTATTATCGAAATAAACAGGGTATTTGCAAGATATCTTGAAAACGGCACCCAACTGTCGTTCATCATATTGAATAGGTTTTTAAAGTTGGAAAGCGTCGGGTTCTCAACAAAGAACTGCGGCGGATATATCCACAATTCGCTTAACGGCTTTAAGGAATTGGATATGGCGTAAACCATAGGCAATACCATAAAGATACCCATTAAACACAGCACTGTGATTATTAAAGCGTTACCGCCGGCGGAGCGGTTGAGTCTTAACTTTTTATGACGTCTTCGTCTGACATTTGCTGCCACAACCTACTCCCCTTTCTACTTTCCTACCGTGGATAAGAATTTCTTGAACAGACTGTTTGCCCCTACCATCAGGATAAACAGGAACACGGCTATTGCCGAAGCATAGCCCATCTCAAACCTTGTGTTACCATAGTCCTCAAGGTGATTCATTATTGTATGCGCCGCATAGTCGGTCGACGGATATCCGCAAAAAGCGGTTACGATCGCTCCGACGTTGAAGGCGCCGGTTATACTCATTACCGCGCTGAACATCATCTGCGGTTTCATCATTGGCAGAGTGATATACCAAAGCTCCTGCCAGCGGTTTTTGATGCCGTCAAGCGCTCCGGCTTCGTAATATGTTCTATCAACGCCCTGGAAGGCGGCTATCATCGAAAGAAATCCCGTTCCGAAGCCGTTCCACAAAGATATGATAATTATAAGCGGGATGATATAGTCGGTGTTTTGGAAAAACTGTATCGGCTCGGTTATAAGTCCGAGTCTTGTAAGAAGGCTGTTGACGTAGCCGTAGTCGTCGCCGCTGAATGCGACCGACCATATAAGATATGCGTTACCCGAGATCGAGGGCGCATAGAAAACGAGGGTAAGAAGCGCACGGATCTTCGGTGGAAGTTCGTTTATGAACCAGGCGCTCAAAAGGCTCATTATGTATCCGCCCGGTCCTATAAAGAGGGCGAGAACGATCGTGTTCTTAACGCCCTTTGTAAAAACCGAATCCTGCAAAAACAGGCGGGCATAGTTAGCAAAGCCTACGAATTTAGGCGGTTCTAAGACGTTAAATGAGGTAAAACTTAAAAATACGGCGATGAGGACAGGAAGTACCGTAAAGGTGAAAAAGAGGATCATATACGGCGCTATAAACAAATACGAAACTTTACTTCGTCTCATACGCT
>JAGAAE010000051.1 GCA_017615405.1 Clostridia bacterium
ATCTGTAAAGCGGGGCGGCGACCGTCAGCAGATACATGAGATAATCAGGAATCATTCCCACGCCGCGGCAAGGCGTGTCAAGGTCGAAGGCAAGGAAAACGATCTTATCGACCGCTTGGCGGAGGACGACGGAATACCGCTTAATAAAGATGAAATACTCGCAACGCTCAGACCCGAGTGCTATATAGGAAGATGCGTCGGTCAGGTCGAGGAGTTTTTAGCGGAATATGTTAAACCGACCCTCGAAAGGCTCTATGATCCTGACGTAAGATCCGAATTGTTTGTTTGAGGTGAAGAACTATGATCTGGCATAGTACGAATACCGATGAAGTCCTGACGAAACTTGAAGTTTCAAAAGATCTCGGGTTGTCAAGCGGCATCGCTATAACAAGACTTGAAAAATACGGCAAGAATACCATAAAAAACGTTGAAAAACCGTCTTTTAAAAAGCAGTTTTTCGCGCAGCTTAAAGATAAGTACGTTTATATCCTTTTTGTTATCACCATCATAACGTCTGTGGCATGCTTTATCAATGACAGGGAGTATTATTCGCCGTTTCTTATTATATTTATCGTAGTTTTAAACGCCCTCATCAGCGCCTATCAGATGTATAAAAGCCAAGCGGCGCTCAGTCGACTGCGCGGTATAGCGGCCCCGATGGCGACCGTCATACGCGACGGTAACGAGAGGCAGATATCGGCGGAAGAACTTGTCCCCGGGGATATTGTGATCCTCAGGGCGGGAGACGTAATACCCGCCGACGCAAGACTGATCGAAACTACGAATTTTTCCTGTAATGAATGCGTTCTTACCGGGAGCGACGTTCCCGTAAACAAGAATGCCGATTCCATATTGGAGGATATTTGCTAGATACCCGACCGCAGTAATATGGCATTTTCCGGCTGTGTTGCAACGATGGGCGTCGCTAAAGCGGTCGTCGTTGAGACAGGGCTTTATACCGAACTCGGCAGGACCTCCTCCATCGACCAGCAGACGGGCGAATATATGCTCCCGATCCAGTCGCGTCTTGACCTGACGGGAAAGATAATGAATATTTCGATATTCGTTATATGCGCCCTTGTATTCATAATCAACGTTATTATCAATTTCCGTGCCGAAAGCTTTGCCGTTACGACCTCAAGCTCGCTTCTTAACGCGCTTGCTCTCGCCGTTGCGGCTATTCCCGAGGGATTGCCGGCGATATCGATCGTCGCCGTGGCGCTTGGTATTGAGCGTATCATTAAGGACGATATCATCATCAAGAAGGTGAGCGCCCTTGAGACCCTCGGAAAGACGACGGTCATCTGCGCCGACAAAACGGGAATAATAACAAAAAACAGTATGACGGTCGACCGTATTTTCGACGGGGAAGAGACCTTCAAAATGGATGACGGCGAGATCCCGAACAGGGTGAGATCGGTTTTGCAGTATGCCGTCGCCTGCGCGACGCTTGAAAATGATTCGACCGAAGCGTCGATAGAAAGAGCCTGCGAAAAATATACGGGCATCAACGCGAAGGAACTCGACAACCTCTTCCCGCGTGTCGCGGTGATACCCTTTGATCCTGTCAGAAAGACCATGACGAGCATCAATATGAAGGACGGGAAAGCCGTAGCCATAGTCAAGGGCGCCCCCGAAGTTCTGGCGGATAAACTTAACAATATCGATTCAAAAACTCTTCTTGAAATAAATGAAGGTATGGCGCTCGACGCTTTGAGAGTCGTTTGCGTCGCGGTCAAGCAGTTGGATGAGATCCCGATAAATCCGATCGCCGAGGAGATTGAAACCGATCTTACCTTTATCGGTCTTATCGGTCTTGACGATCCGCCGAGGATCCCGACCATTGATGCGATAGGCGTTTGCGATACCGCGGGCATAAGAACGGTTATGATAACAGGGGATAATCCGACGACCGCAAAGGCGGTAGCCCGTCGCGTCGGTATCCTTAAAGACGATACGAAACTCATAACCGGTGCCTCGCTTGCCGAACTGTCGGATGAGGAACTTGTTGCCGATATCGGCAAGTATTCGGTCTTCGCGCGCGTTTCTCCCGAGGATAAATTGAGGATAATCGAAGCCCTTCAAAAGAGCGGCGAAACGGTCACCGTTACGGGAGATAATTTCAGCGATATCCAGGCGCTTACGAACGCCGATATCGGCTGCGCTATGGGCAGGATCGGGACCGACGTCGCGCGCGGAAACGCCGATATCATCATCAAAAACAGCTATTTTGATTCGGTTGTCAGCGCCATAAAGGAAAGCAGGGGACTTTTTGCGAATATTCAAAAGGCCGTTGCATTCCTGCTAAGCTGTAACATAGCCGAGATATTTATGTATCTTATTTCATTGATAATTTTCAAAAGACCCATCATCTCCGCGGCGGAACTTCTGCTTATCAACCTTTTTACCGATTGCGCGCCGGTCATTGCACTTGCAACAGGCAAGGCGGAATCAAAGGTCATGCGAAAATGCCCCGTAGCACTGAAGGGGCGGCTTTTTGACAATCGCAGTATCATAGATATCGCCATTCAGTCCGTTTATCTTATAGCCGTTTCGATTTTTGCCTTTGTTATCGGCAGAAACGTTTCCGGCTCGTCGGACGACAAACTCGGCATGACGATGGTCTTTGCGGTAATAGGGCTTGCCGAGATATTCCACGCTTTCAATATCCGTTTTACCGGAACGATATTTACAAAGGATTTTGAATTCAAGGGATTTTTGTTCCTGTCTTCACTGATCTTGATATTTGTTTTGTCCCTCCTTGTCCTGACCCCGGCTTGCGCCTTTTTCGGGATGGTCAGGCTCGGATTTAAGCAGTTTATGTTAGCGCTTCTTATAGCTTTTTCCGTAATTCCGTTCTGCGAATTGCTCAAATTTCTTAAAAAGGTAGCATATAAGTGATGTTATGCAGAAAGATTTTGCCGATCATTTTGACGTTTGTTGTCCTTTTATCCTTCGCCGGATGTTCTGAAAACGGCGAAACCGGAACGACAAGCAAAAGTCAGAAAATAACGATACAGGACCCGACGTCCGACAGTTTGGACGAATATAAAAAGCCGGTTGAAGAGGATACCGCCGAGATCGCCTCTGACACTCAAGTTGCCGAGGAGACGTTGACGGAGGAAATAACAGCGGCTACGGAAACGGCTGCCGAAGTGACCGCAAGCGAACAGACGGGCGAAACGACAGTTACGGGAAGCGAAACGACCGCGACAAAAGAAAGCACCGTAACAAATACTACTGTCAGCGGCACCGTATATTGCGCCAATACGAACACAAAGAAATTCCACTACTCGTA